>NZ_JAUBPI010000059.1:0-40092 GCF_036700645.1 Microcoleus sp. S36b_A4
TAAGTTTCCCACGATCCCAGACCCATGCAAATACTACCCTTGACAATTTCCCTTTTTCCTTAACTTGTCACCAATGTAACCAAATACTCAAACTCTGGAACATTGACGGCACCTTACTCACCACGATCAAAGCACATGGCAGCGCAATTAGCGATCTTTCATTTAGTCACAATGGCGAATATCTTGCATCGACTTCTTTTGATGGCACTGTTAAACTCTGGAAATTCAGTAATTCCTTGCTGACAATTCTACGGAGACATACTGCTGGCGTTTGGGGAGTAGCTTTAAGCAAAAATCAAAGATTAGTTGTTTCATCAAGTGGAAACGAGGTTTTGCTTTGGCACAGGAACCGTAACTTACTGAGGCGATTTGAGGGCCGCAACTCTGCGTTTAGTGGTGTTGATATCAGTCCCGATAGCAAAATTATTGCTGTCGCTAGTGCAGACAAATCAGTTAAACTTTGGAGTGCTGATGGCACTTTATTAAAGACTCTCCCAGGAGGAGTTGATATGAGGAGAGTTGTTTTTAGTCCTGACGGCAAAATTATAGCTTCTTCCAGTGGGGATAGAACAGTAAAACTTTGGCAGTTAGACGGAACCGAATTGACTACCCTCAGAGGACATAAAGCTGGGGTTTGGGGGGTAGCTTTTAGTCCTGATGGGAAGGTTATTGCTTCAACAAGTGGAGATAAGACAGTTAAGCTTTGGCGGCTTGATGGTAGGTTAATTAAGACCATTCAAGGTCACAGTAGTTTAGTTTTTGGTGTAGCTTTCAGCCCGGACGGCGAGGTAATTGTTTCGGCGAGTGATGACAAAACGGCTAAACTTTGGAGTCGTGATGGTAAGTTGCTACACACTCTCAAGGGACATATTTCTGGAATTTGGAGTGTGGCTTTTAGTCCTGACAATAAAACGATCGCTACAGGAGGTAGTGACGGTATGATTAAACTTTGGCAACGTGACGGCAATGAGATTACCACTTTAATTGGACATAACGCACGGGTGGGGTCTTTAGTTTTTAGTTCTGAGGGCAAAACTCTTGCTTCTGCTTCAGAGGATAAAACAGTAATTCTCTGGAATTTAGAGGAGAGTGTAGAGTTAGATCGGGTACTAGCCTCTGGATGCGATCGCGTGCGAGATTATTTGCGAACAAATGCCGACGTAAAGGAGGAGGATAGACATTTGTGCGATGCCGTGGGCGAGCGCTAAATTATCCGAAACAATTAACTATCAATTATGAAAGATTACTCTTACCACATTGGTGGCAGTCTCACAACTGATGCGCCTACCTATGTCCAACGACACGCAGATATCGAACTTTATCAAGCCTTAAAACGAGGCGAGTTTTGCTACGTCCTCAATTCGCGACAAATGGGCAAATCTTCCCTTCTTGTTCGCACCTTCCATCGACTGCAAGCCGAAGGTTTTCAATGCAGCACGATCGACATGACCCGTATCGGTAGCGAAAACATTACTCCTTTACAGTGGTATAAAGGAATTGTTGGGGATTTGTGGCGCGGCTTCCATCTTTTAGGGCAATTTAATTTAAAAACCTGGTGGCAAGAGCAAGAAGAAGTTTCTCTCCTGCAAAGATTGAGTCAATTTATTGAAGAGGTACTATTACCGAGATTTCCTAACGAGAGAATTTTTATATTTGTCGATGAAATTGATAGTATTTTAAGCTTAGATTTTCCCGTTGATGACTTTTTCGCTTTGATTCGTTATTGTTACAACCAACGAGCCATTAATCCAGAATACAACCGGATTACCTTCGCGATTTTCGGAGTAGCTGCACCCAGCGATTTAATCGCTGATAAAAATCGGACACCTTTTAATATCGGACAAGCAGTAGATTTGCCCGGTTTTTCCTTGGAAGAAGCCTCTCCTTTAACTCAAGGGTTAGAGAGTGTAGTTAGTAATGCCGAGGCAATTATGAAAGCAATATTAGCTTGGACTTCTGGGCAACCATTTCTGAGCCAAAAGCTGTGTAAATTGATAGTAAGAGCAACGCTAGAATCTCACAGTGACGTGCTGATAATTCCCCCGGGAACGGAAGGATTTTTTGTGGAATCTGTCGTGCGATCGTACATCATCCAGAATTGGGAATCTCAAGACGAACCAGAGCATTTAAAGACGATCCGCGATCGCATCCTGAGAAACGAGCAACGTGCTGGCAGACTACTAGGCATCTATCAAAAAATCTTACAAGGAGTGGAAGTACCCACCGATGACTCGCGAGAACAGGTAGAACTATTGCTGTCTGGTTTGGTAGTAAAATCTCAGGGGTTTTTACAGGTAAGAAACCAGATTTATCAAGAAGTATTTAACAAAAAATGGGTAGAAAAAAATCTCGCTTCCTTGCGTCCATATTCTCAAGCCTTTGATGCTTGGATAAATTCCAAGCAGACCGATCAATCCCGACTGTTGCGCGGACAGGCATTGAAAAATGCTCAAGCTTGGGCCCAGGGTAAAAGTTTGAGTGACTTAGATTATCAGTTTTTAGGCGCTTCTGAAGAATTAGACCGCAGAGAAATGCAGGTAGGATTGGAAGCAGAACGGGCTAAAGAAATTGAAGCCAGACTAACGGAAGAACAAAAAAGATTAGCTGTAGAGAAAAAAAGTTCTAAGCGGCAAAGATTTTTGCTTTTTGTAGTAACAATAGCATTAATTATCGCCTGTGCATTGGGGGTAGCGGTGTATTTTCAGTATCGGCAAACTGCTGTCAGCGAAATCAAAGCGATCGCCAAATCTTCCGAAGCACTATTCGCCTCCAATCAAAAACTAGACGCATTCATAGAGGCAATCAGAGGAAAGCGACAACTGCAAAAGTTAGGTGGTGTAGACCCAGAACTCGAACGCTCAGTTAAAGAAGCTCTCCATCAAGCTGTTTATGGAGCAGTTGACTATAATCATTTATCGGGGCATAACAATGTGGTGAATGATGTCACATTCAGTCCTGATGGGGAACTCATCGCCTCAGCTTCTGCCGACAAAACGATCGATCTTTGGGAAAAAGACGGTACAAAACTAGGAACGCTTCAAGGGCACAACAATGCAGTTTGGGGTGTCGTATTTAGCCCTAGAGGGGATCTAATCGCTTCGGGGTCGGGGGATAAAACCGTCAAACTTTGGCGCAAAAACAGTACAAAGTCAACCAAGGTCAAGCCGAATTATACCTTATGGCAGACCTTAAAAGGACATACCGATAATATTTCACAAGTCGCGATCGCTCCTAACAATCAAACTATTGCTTCTGCTTCTAAAGATAAAACAGTTAAACTCTGGAGTACAGACGGTAAACTGCTGAGAACTCTCACCGGACATACAGATGAAGTTAACAGCGTTGCCTTTAGCCCGGACAGTCAAACTATTGCATCTGTTTCTAAAGATCAAACCATCAAACTCTGGAATGCAGACGGTAAACTGATCAGAACCCTCACCGGACATACGGATAGAGTTATGAATGTTGCCTATGCGCCCGCAGGCTACGCCAACAGCCCTTCAGAATATCTCATTGCCTCGGCGAGTGCGGATAAAACAGTCAAACTTTGGAAGCTTGACGGAACTTTAGTCAAAACCCTAACTGGACACAGCGATGCCGTGACCAAAATCGCTTTTAACCCTCAAGGTGGTTTGCTTGCCTCGGCAAGTCTAGACAGAACAGTCAAACTGTGGCAGCTTGACGGGACTCTGGTAAAAACCCTGCTAGTTGCGAAGGATGTCGTCTCTGGATTGGCTTGGAGTCCTGACGGGAAAATCTTTGCCTCATCCAGTTGGGATGGCCCGATCGCACTCTGGAAGCTTGATGATAGTTTGCTGAAGACTCTTAACGGACATCAAGCATCAATTTACACCATAAAATTTAGTCCTGATGGTAAGACAATTGCCACCGCCAGTCGTGACAATACCGTTAAACTTTGGCGGCTTGATGGTAGCTTAATTCGCACTTTCCCTAAACAAGCTGATAAAGTTTTCGGAGTAGATTTCAGCCCAAAGGGAGACACGATTGCGACAGGTGGTTATGACAGCACTGTTCGATTGTGGCGACTAGATGGAACCTTAATCAAGACTTTTACTGGACATCAAGGTAGAGTTTTCGCGGTTGATTTCCATCCAGATGGACAGTCACTCGCCTCCGCGGGTGAGGACAAAACGGTCAAAGTCTGGAGGATTGACGGCACCCAATTAGCAACTCTCAAAGGACATACCGATCACATTAACGGAGTGGCATTTAGCCCCGATGGAAAGCTCATTGCCTCTGGTAGTGTGGACGGAACTGTCAAACTTTGGCAGTGGGATAATGCGATCGCCTCTGGAAAGCCCAGCTACAAGCTTCTACACACTTTAACAAGCCATCGCCGTCAGGTAGCGGGAGTGGCATTTAGCCCTGACGGCAAGACTCTCGCTTCAGCAGGTATGGATAGCATGGTGAGACTTTGGCGGTTGGATGGTACAGAAATTAGAGCCTTAAAGGGACACAAAAATGGGGTATTCGGAGTCGCATTTAGCCCCTATGGCAAGACTCTCGCCTCAGCAAGTTTTGACGGGACAGTTAAACTTTGGAGCTACGATGGTCAAGAGCTTGAAACCTTAAAAGGACATAGCGATGGGGTGTTCGGAGTCAGCTTTAGCCCTGATGGGAAGTTAGTCGCTTCAGCCAGTCAGGATACCACAGCAATTGTGTGGAATTTAGAGCGAATTTTCCAGCTCGATTTTCTGGAGTATGGATGCGACTGGGTGTGGGATTATCTGCAAACGAATGTCGATGTGAAGGAGGAGGATAGACATTTGTGCGATGCCGTGGGCGATCGCTAAATTATCCGAAACAATTAACTATCAATTATGAAAGATTACTCTTACCACATTGGTGGCAGTCTCACAACTGATGCGCCTACCTATGTCCAACGACAAGCAGATATCGAACTTTATCAAGCCTTAAAACGAGGCGAGTTTTGCTACGTCCTCAATTCGCGACAAATGGGCAAATCTTCCCTTCTCGTTCGCACCTTCCATCGATTGCAAGCCGAAGGATTTCAATGCAGCACGATCGACATGACCCGTATCGGTAGCGAAAACATTACTCCCTTACAGTGGTACAAAGGAATCGTTGGGGATTTATGGCGTGGCTTCCATCTTTTAGGGCAATTAAACTTAAAAACTTGGTGGAAAGAACAAGAAGAAGTTTCTCTCCTGCAAAGATTGAGTCAATTTATTGAAGAGATTTTATTGGTTCAATTTCCGAACGAGCGAATTTTTATATTTGTCGATGAGATTGATAGTATTTTAAGTTTAGATTTTCCCGTCGATGACTTTTTTGCCTTGATTCGTTATTGTTACAACCAACGAGCCATTAATCCAGAATACAACCGGATTACCTTCGCGATTTTCGGAGTAGCTACACCCAGTGATTTAATCGCCGATAAAAATCGGACACCTTTTAATATCGGACAAGCGATCGATTTGTCAGGATTTAGCTTAGAAGAAGCGCAACCATTAGCGAAAGGGTTAGAAAATGTCATAGCCAATCCGCAAGCAGTTCTCAAAAAAATCTTAGATTGGACTGGAGGACAGCCGTTTTTAACGCAAAAAATATGTGAATTAGTTGTAAAAATGGCGCGGAAATCCCACACGGGTGATTTAAAAATACCGGGAACCGAGGGATTTTTTGTGGAATCATTGGTGAGAGAAAACATCATTAATAAATGGGAATCGCAAGATGAGCCAGAGCATTTAAAGACAATCCGCGATCGCATCATTCGCAACGAACAACTCACTGCACGTAGCTTAGGTATCTATCAAAACCTCTTACAATGTGGTGGACTTGAAGCGGATGATAGTCGAGAGCAGATCGAACTGCTGCTATCAGGTTTGGTAGTAAAACAACAAGGTTTGTTGAAGGTAAGAAACCAGATTTATCAAGAAGTCTTTAACCTGCAATGGGTAGAAAAACAGTTAGGGCAACTGCGTCCTTATTCCCAAGCTTTCAACGCTTGGATCGCTTCAAAACAAACCGATGAATCGCGATTGTTGCGCGGACAATCGTTAAAAGACGCTTCCTACTGGGCCCAGGGAAAAAGTTTGAGCGATTTGGATTATCACTTTTTAGCCGCTTCTGGCGAATTAGACAGGCTGGAAGTGCAGCAAGCGCTGGAAGCAGCGAGGCTCAGAGAAGTTGAAGCCAGACTCACAGAAGAACGCAAGCGGTTAGTTTTAGAGCGAGAGACGGCAAAGCGACAGCGGAGGTTTATTGGAGCGCTAAGTGGAGCACTGATAGTTGCGATCGCCTCCAGCATCCTCGCCCTCTGGCAATATCATCAAGCCGTTACGAGCGAAATTCAAGCCCTCACCTCCTCATCCTCCGGGCAATTCGCCTCCCAACAGCGATTAGATGCTCTCGTGACTGCCATCAAAGCCAGACGCAGACTCGATAGTTTCCCTAATTCCAGCCTTCAATTGCAATCTCAAGTTCAGCAAGTGCTGCAACAAGCCATCTACGGAACGACAGAATTCAATCGCCTGTCGGGGCATCCCAGTGCAGTTCTGGGACTTGATGCCAGTCCTGACGGTCAACTGATCGCGACAGCCAGCAACGACCAAACTGTCAAGCTTTGGCAGCTTGATGGCACCCTACTGCACACCCTGCAACACAAAGGCACCGTCCACGCTGTCAGTTTTAGTTCTGACAGCCAGCGCGTCGTCACAGCCAGCTTGGACGGCAGCATTTATGTGTGGAATCGGCAAGGCAAGCTGCTCAAAACCTTTGAGGGACACGGTGCTGCGATTTGGGGAATTGCCGTCAGTCCTGATGTGCAGCGCATCGCCTCTGCCAGTGAAGACAGTACCATTCGCCTGTGGAGCATGGATGGCAAACTGCTTAAAACCCTAAGCGGACATCAAAGCGGGGTTTGGGGTGTTGCTTTTAGTCCTGATGGAAACCAGCTTGCTTCTAGCAGCGCGGACGGTACGGTCAAGGTCTGGACTTTGGATGGCAAACTGGTGAAAACCATAGAAGGTCACAGCGCCACTGTTTGGGACGTTAAATTCGTCTTACTTGGCGATAATAGTGGCAAAAAACGTCCCGTCATCGTCTCTGCCAGTGCTGACAACACGATTAAAATTTGGCAACCCGACGGAACGCTGCTCAAAACTCTCATAGGGCACAATTCGGAAGTGTTTGAAGTTGCTGTAAACACAGCAGGCGATGCGATCGCTTCCGCCAGTGCCGACCAAACCATAAACCTTTGGAAGTCAGACGGGACACTGTTAAAAACCCTTAAAGGGCATCAATCTGGAATTCGCGGGCTTGCCTTTATTCCCAACAGTCAAATGATTGTTTCCGGCAGTGACGACACTACTGCCCGACTCTGGAACCTGACCAACCCCTTCTCAAAAGTCCTTTACGGACATAGCAGCACCATTTGGGATATCGATTTCAGCCCAGACGGTCAGATGTTAGCTTCAGCGAGTTCAGATCGAACCTTTAAAGTGTGGGCGCGAGACGGTAGATTGCTAAAGTCTTTTGCCGGAAAGCAGGCTGCGTTTTACTCCGTTTCTTTCCTGTGGGGTGCTAGCTTTGCCCACCCTGCCAACACACCTAACCTGGCTTCCTCCAGTGAAGATAAAACGATTCAATTCTGGCAGTTTGACCGCACGTTGCTAAAAACAATAAAAGGACATGAGGCGGGAGTTTGGGATATTTCCCCAAGTCCAGACGGTCAACTACTCGCTTCTGCCAGCGATGATAAAACCATAAAACTGTGGAAGCCTGACGGTACTTTCCTGAGAACGCTCACAGGACATCAGGCAAGGGTTTACGATGTGGACTTTACCCCCGACGGAAAACAGTTAGTTTCCGTTAGTGAAGATGCGACAGTTCGGTTGTGGAGTTTGGACGGTAAATTTTCCAAGCCTTTGAAAGGTCATCGCAGTGGAGTTTGGGAAGTTGCTATAAGTCCAGACGGCCGCACATTGGCAACTGCCAGCATGGATGACACGATTAAACTCTGGACAGGCGATGGCACGTTGATCAAAACCCTCAATGGAAATACTAGAGGCATGATGGCGGTTGATTTTAGTCCAAACGGTCAAATGCTGGTGGGGGGAGGCGCAACTGGTGAACTCAAACTCTGGAAAACAGACGGGACAGAAATAACGACACTAACCGGACATGAAGGGAACGTTTGGGGAGTTGCGTTTAGCCCCGATGGCAAACTCATTGCCTCCGCCGGGGACGATCGCACTGTGATTTTGTGGGATCTAGAGCGTATTCTCAAACTCGATGAACTCGGTTATGCGTGCGATCGCGTGGGGGATTATCTGCGAACCAATGCGGAAGTTAAGGAGGAGGACAGACATTTGTGCGATCGTATTAAAACGGAATAATATCAAGTCCGCTTTATTAGGAAAAACAGATTAATATGTGTGGCTATAGCATCAGAATATTAGAGGATATTTATCATACTTGGCTACTTTTTATTGGAAGATGCTATAATACCAAATCCGGATTAAATACTCTTTTTATCTCACTCTGCGGACTCAGACTTCGTTTGTTTAGTAGCGGTTTTAACCGCCGAAGGATACGCAGAATGATCGAGGGTATAGACAAACCGGATTTAGTATAATAATTACAGAGTAATGAAATCGTTAGCAGTGAGAATACCGGGGGTAATATTGTTAAGCTTCGCCAACAATTGATTGGTTCCCGTCACCGTAATCAAAGTTTGATTGTTGCTGGAAGTAATACTGAGTTGATTAAAACTCAAATCAGAATTCAACCCAATTAAATCCTCTCCCCTGCGGAAATCATTAATGATGTCGCTACCCGAACTTTGATTGAGGAAAAACACATCATTTCCCGAACCTCCCGTCAATGTATCGTCCCCAACATCCCCGGAAAGGAAATCTGCACCGCTGCCACCACTGAGAATATCATTACCTTTGCCCCCGTAAAGCGTATCGTTACCGATGTCACCACAGATCACATCGTTTTCATTGCCGCCCAACAGCAAGTCGTTGCCCTCACCGCCATCGAGACTGTCGTTTTCTTTGCCGCCGTACAGGGTATCGTTACCGATGTCGCCAAAAATTAGGTCTCCACCTTCATTGCCAAAAGCAATATCGTTGCCATTTCCGGCATTAATTGTGTCATTTCCTAAGTTGCCTAAAATGTAGTCGTCACCATCTTCACCCAGCAAGATATCGTCATCTTTGCCGCCGAAAATGCTGTCGTTGCCAATGCCGCCGGCAACTGTATCATTTCCTAAATCTCCCCTCAACAAGTCGTCGCCCTCACCACCGACAACAGTGTCATTATCCTTGCCAGCGTAGATGGTATCGTTGCCAGCGTCGCCAGAGATGAAATCGCTGCCTTCATTACCGAATATTGAGTCGTTATCTGCGCCGCCGTCAATGTTGTCATTGCCGCCCATGCCGTAGAGAGTATCGTTGCCGGTAAGTCCGTTAATTGAATCGTTGATGACACCGCCCATGATGAAGTCGGTAGTGTCGCCGCCGTTGATAGTTTGTTGGACGGGGTTGGGGGTGATGGTGGCCGGATCTAGTTGCGGAGGGTTGAGGCTATCGAGTAGGCAATCATCTACGGCCGGAGTTGGCGTGGGAGTTGGTGTCGGTTCGGGTGTGGGCGTGGGAGTTGGTTCGGGTGTGGGCGTGGGCGTTGGTTCGGGTGTGGGAGTCGGAGTCGGTTCGGGTGTGGGAGTCGGAGTGGGAGTTGGAGTTGGAGTCGGCGTCGGAGTCGGTGTGGGAGTTGGGGTGGGCGTGACTGTAGGATTAAATTCGTAAGCGCCAATATCAACGATCGCACTTCCGTTATTATCACCATCTTGAGGGCGACTCACACCGCGCTGATCTGCCGCCGGCGCGCCCGCACCAGTACCGGTATCAATTGCCGGACTTCCTACTAGCAGTGGCAGCACGAAAGCGCCGTTAATATTTTCCAACTGGCCGAGTAAGGGATCGGCGATCGTCACATTCGCCGTAACATTACTATCATTAGGATCTCCGGTCGTCAGTTTAGCGGGAAATTGAAGATTGTTTCCCCCATCGATGAGCTCCCGTCCAGTGTGCTGCCTAGTTTTAAAAGAATTACTTGCCGTATTCCTATCAAAAATCGAATTCTTGACAGTAATTGGCGATTTCACAGGATCGTTAAAAGTAGCAATACCTCCCGAAAATTCAGCGGTATTCTTAGCAAAAGTCGAATTAACGATGTTAGTCGAAAAGGAATCTCTGTTAGCGACAACCATTCCTCCGCCCTGCTTAGCAGCGCTGTTGCCGGAAAAGGTACTGTTGACAACGCTGATATTTCCATTCCCTCCTGCCCACAAACCGCCTCCATTATCTTCAGCTTGGTTATTAGCGAAAGTGGAGTTTGTTACAGTAAGATCCACATT
Source organism: Microcoleus sp. S36b_A4 (assembly GCF_036700645.1). Taxonomy (NCBI): domain Bacteria; kingdom Bacillati; phylum Cyanobacteriota; class Cyanophyceae; order Oscillatoriales; family Microcoleaceae; genus Microcoleus; species Microcoleus sp. S36b_A4. Next base: position 10,409 of record NZ_JAUBPI010000059.1, read on the forward strand.
TCCGTGACGAATTGCGCCTCCGGAACCTCCAACTCCTGCTAGATCCTTAACAGCTTTATTGTTAACAAACGTGCTATTTTCCAAAACTATCTTATCTTGAAGATAGCCAAATAAAAATCCCGCTCCTCCTTCTCTCGCTCCGATATTGCCATCAAAAACGCTGTTGCGGATAGCAATAGTTCCGGCAACGGGGCCGGGGGTTGCATTCGGCCCCGAAGCATTAGCGCCATCGACGTAAACTGCCCCGCCAACGCCTTTCTCTGTGCGGTTGCCGATGAATTTAGAGTTTTCGATCGTCATGCTACCCAACAGGTTATTAACAGCTCCGCCGTAGCTGCCTTTGTTGTTGGTAAATTCGCTATCTCTGATAGTCAGAACACCGCCGCTTTTAGTTGCGATCGCGCCGCCACCACGTTCGGTATTATCCGCGAATGAACCATCATTGCCACTAAACTTGCTGTTAATTACAGTCGTCGTGCTGCGGAAACCCGTGTAAATGCCGCCACCAAAACCAGCAACATTATTATTGACTTGGCTATTTTCTAAAGTTAAAGTGCTGCTACCTCCTGTTTGAATGCCACCACCGGCGCTAGTTGCCTCATTATTCTGATCGGTTCCAGAAACTTTGCCGTTGGCAATAATCAGGTTTTTTAGAGTAACATTTGTTGCACTCTCTGTGCGGATTACCCGCGAAGTATTATTGCCACTGATGGTTAAATTGGCTGCATCAACTGCATCAATTGTCAAGTTTTTGTTGATAACAAGTTGACCATTCGTGAGGGTAATTGTTTGGCCCGCAAGAGTCGAGGCAAATTGAATGGTATCGCCGGCTGCTGCGGAGGCGATCGCATCTCTCAAGGAACCGGGCCCGCTATCATTATTGTTAGTAACGGTAATCGTCGCTAAAGTCCCTTGATAATTCGCCATTGCCTCTGGAGTCAAGGCTAGCGGTGCTTCAATATCACCCTTGGCAAACTCCAAATTCCAGTTACCTCCGAGACCAGTGCGATCGCTAGATGCCGCAATATCAGCCCCGGTTAACTCGCCCAGGCGATCGACAAAATCGCTTCCCGAACCCGCAGCAACATCGCAACCGTAAAGGACAATATCTGCTTTGTCGCTCAACGCATTTCGCCACCCTTGCAACTGGCTTTCATATTGCGATAAATTATCCAAATTCAACGTCGTAGAACCTAGCTGCAAGCTGCCAGAATTGCCGTGAGAAAAAACGTGAACTTGATCTACAGTTTCCCCCGCAGCAGAAATTGTTTGCAGTTTCGCAGTAATTTGCTCGACTCCGTTACCATTTTTATCTAAAATGATGATCTCTGCACCGGGAAGCAGGCCACCCGTAAGAGTTTGATAGTCATCTAACTCGGAATCAATGAAGACAATAGATTTAGAACGAGAATTGCGGCTCGCAGATTGTGAATCAATACTGGCAAAAGTTGAGTTCATTTCGCATACCCTATGAGAATGTTTGCTATTTGCTGGTAGATTCACCTTGAAAGCAGAAGGCTAGAGATACAAAAGGCAGAAGGCAGAATTAAAACCTCGGTGATCCATCGGGGAGATTAAAGTTTAGGGAAAAACTTTAATTTTATCCCTAAGTTAAATCCGAGACTGGTCTCCATAATCAGTTTAATCTGGGTGAAAATTGAGATTTTTTTAGCAATTAAATGCAGCAGAGGATGTAATGTAAATAGTCGGACACGGGGAACCTCTATATGTAGATTTGCCATGCACGTCCTTAGCCAGATAAGTAGTGCATCAAACCATTGGGAAGCCTTGGTCAGGTAAAATCCAGAAAAGATTTTCTGGACTTCGGACTTCCTGAGAATTGCTCTAGCTAGTACCTGATACATTCACATTAGATAAAACCAGGAAAATTTCCTAAAATTTTGATTAATTTAACTTTTTTACTATCTGGAAAAAAGTTCCCAAAAATCTGAGATTTAGTGTTGAGAAAGCTGGCTTTATTCGGGCGCTACTTATGGCTAGCCAGCTCAGGATTGCAATAGACGGATGTGCCTCATTCTAGGTGTGGGCGATCGGCAATAAACAAGATTTATTACCGATCGCAGTTGAAAAGAATCAGATCGCTCCTATTCGTTGGCGTAGCCCCCCTAGGGGCGGGCTGCGCTAACGTCATCCACCAAATTTCAGGAGTTTGAGAGCTATCTTCACCACTTCTAAGCGGGCTGGCTGCTTATAGCGCACCCTACCCCAGGCAGTTAGATTGTTACCTGAGTGAAATCGCTAGCAGTGAGAATACCGGGGGTAATATTGTTAAGCTTCGCCAACAATTGATTGGTGTCCGTCACAGTAATCAAAGTTTGATTGTTGCTGGAAGTAATACTGAGTTGATTGAAACTCAAACCAGAATTCAACCCAATTAAATCCTCTCCCTTGCGGAAATCATTAATGATGTCGCTACCCGAACTTTGATTGAGGAAAAACACATCATTTCCCGAACCACCAGTCAAAGTATCGTCCCCCATATCCCCGGAAAGGAAATCGTCCCCAGCACCGCCGCTGAGAATATCATTACCCTTACCGCCGTAAAGCGTATCGTTATCGGTGTCGCCGAACAGCACATCGTTTTCATTGCCGCCCAAGAGCAAGTCGTTGCCCTCACCGCCATCGAGACTGTCGTTTTCTTTGCCGCCGTACAGGGTATCATTTCCAAAATCGCCAAAAATCAGGTCTCCACCTTCATTGCCAAAGGCAATATCGTTGCCGTTTCCAGCATTAATTGTGTCATTTCCTAAGTTGCCTAAAATGTAGTCGTCGCCATCTTCACCGAGTAAGATATCGTCATCTTTGCCACCAAAAAGCGTGTCGTTGCCACCGCCGCCGGCAACTGTATCATTTCCTAAATCTCCCCTCAAAAAGTCGTCGCCCTCACCACCAACAACAGTGTCATTATCTTTGCCAGCGTAGATGGTATCGTTGCCAGCGTCGCCAGAGATGAAATCGCTGCCTTGATTGCCGAAGATTAAGTCGTTATCTGCGCCGCCGTCAATGTTGTCATTGCCGCCCATGCCGTAGAGAGTATCGTTGGTGGCTTGTCCGTTAATTGACTCGTTGATGACACCGCCCATGATGAAATCGGCACCCTCGCCGCCGTTAATAGTTTGTTGGACGGGGTTGGGGGTGATGGTGGCAGGATCTAGTTGCGGGGCGTTGAGGCTATCGAGTAGGGAATCATCCGAGGCCGGAGTTGGAGTCGGTGCGGGAGTTGGTGTTGGCGGCGGAGTCGGTGCGGGAGTTGGTGTTGGCACCGGTTCGGGCGTGGGAGTTGGCACCGGTTCGGGCGTGGGAGTTGGCGCCGGTTCGGGCGTGGGAGTTGGCACCGGTTCGGGCGTGGGAGTTGGCGCCGGCGCGGGCGTGGGAGTTGGCACCGGTTCGGGCGTGGGAGTTGGCGCCGGCGCGGGTGTGGGAGTTGGCGCCGGCGCGGGTGTGGGAGTTGGCGCCGGCGCGGGTGTGGGAGTTGGCGCCGGAGTCGGAGTCTCAGTCGGGACCGGCGCGGGTGTGGGAGTTGGCGCTGGCGCGGGTGTGGGAGTTGGGACCGGCGCGGGTGTGGGAGTTGGCGCTGGCGCGGGTGTGGGAGTTGGGGCCGGCGCGGGTGTGGGAGTTGGGGCCGGCGCGGGTGTGGGAGTTGGGGCCGGCGCGGGTGTGGGAGTTGGCGCTGGGACGACACTACCTCCCAATTCAAAAGAGCCGCTGTCCACGATCGCACCTGGAATGCTGTCGCCATCTTGAGGGCGAGTCACGCCGCGCTGATCCGTAGTGGGTGCGTCGGTGGCAATCCCTTTATCAATTGCCGGACTTCCTATCAGCAGCGGCCTGACTAAAGCGCCGTTGAGGGTTTGCAAAGGGCCAAGTAAGGGGTCTGCGATCGTCACACTTGTCGTCACCTTGGTATCGGTGTCAATCAGCGGCCACTGAAAATTCCCTCCTTGATCGCTATATTGGGCGGTGGCGTGTTGCTGAATGCCCCAAGGGTTTCCTCCGTTAGCCGCTGTATTGTTGGAAAGAATCGTGTTTTTGAGGGTGACATTATTGGCATCGGCGAAGATACCTCCACCAACCCAGCCGGCAGAATTATCGGCGATCGTCGTGTTGAGAATGGTTGTGGGTGCACCAAGAGTCATTGCACCGCCGAGTTTGTTGAAATCACCAGCAGCAAACGCCGTGGAGTTGCCAGAAAAGGTACTGTTAGTAATCGTAGCAGGGGCATTGCGTGTCCACAGGCCACCACCTTGATTGCCGGCTTTGTTGCCCGCAAAGGTGGTGTTGGTAATGGTCAATCCCTGGTTGGTGTTGTCGCTCAAAATTGTTACCCCACCACCGTTTCCAGGATTTCCACCGGGTAGCGCCAGAATTTCGTTATTTTGGAAGGTGCTCTTTTCCAAAATAACGTTGTCTTGGCTGCCGGTGAACAGATAAGCTGCGCCTCCTTCACCTCGACCTTTATTGTCTTGAAATACGCTATTGGTAATCTTAATTGTGCCGGAAGCTTCGCTGGGATTGCTGGCTCTGTCTGTGTAAACTGCGCCGCCAAAACCCCTTAAAAACGGATTATCTTGGCCTGTTGCGTAAACGGCTGCGGTGGTATCGTTGCCGATGAATCGGGAGTTGTCAATTGTCAGCTTACCTTGAAGGCTGTTAATTGCCCCGCCGTTAATTCCTTTGTTGTTGGTGAAGTCGCTGTTGGTGACTGTAAAAGTTTTGAAACTCAAAAAGCCGATCGCACCTGCACCGCGCTCATCGTTTGCTGCGGTGGCCACGTTGCCGTTGAATTTACTGTTGGTAACAGTCAGGGTATTGTTGAAATTACCGAAAATTGCGCCACCGCCTTGATCGGCGACGTTGTTGTTGAACTGAACGTTTTCTACTGTGAGGTTTACTTCGTCGGTTGTGCCGATCGCGCCACCTCGATCGGTAGTTTTGCCGTTAGTAATAATGAGGTTTTTGACCTCAAAATTAGTAGCAGTTGCAACGTTGGCGTTGACAAAGAAAGCGCGGGATGCGTTGTTACCACTGATAGTTAAACCGGGTGCGGCAGCGCCGTCAATCGTGATGTTTTTGCCAACGGGAATATCGAGTTGACCGCTGGTGAGGGTAATGGTTTGGCTGGCTAAACCTGGAGCGAAGGTAATTGTATCCCCTGCAACAGCGGTGGCGATCGCAGCCCTTAATGAACCGGGCCCGCTATCGCTATTGTTGGCTACTACGATCGTAGCTAAATCACCTTGGTAACTTGCCATCGCCTCTGGCTGCAAGGCTAAGGGAGATTCAATTTGACCAGAGGCAAATTCTAAATTCCAGTCGCCGTTGCTGCCGGTTATGTTGGTAGATGCCGCAACATCAGCTCCGGTTAATTGACTGAATCGATCTACGAAATTAGCACCTGTACCGGCGGCTACATCGCAGCCGTACAGCATGATGTCTGCTTGTGGGGCTAGTGAAGTTTGCCACTTTTCCAACTGGCTTTTGTATTGCTCTATGTTATCTGAACCCAGAGCGGTATTGCCTAATTGTAGGCTGCCAGAGCTGCCGTGAGAAATAATGTGAACCGAGTCTATCGCCCCGTTAGTAGAGGCATATTTTTCCATCTCGGAGGTGATTTGTTCGATGCCGTTTTTGGTGCGATCGAGTATTACTACCTGCTGTCCCGGCAGCACTCCCGCTGTAAGTGACTCGTAATCTTCCACGCCGGAGTCAATGAAGACTAAGGAGCGCAGTGGCACTTTTTCAAAAGCAGATTGTGAGTTAACTTGAGCGAATGTAGAACTCATATTGGAGACTCCATTAAGGGCATTATTAGTAGATACACCCAGGAGTAATCTCATCAGACTTATTTGATTATATCTTAACACCTAATTTGGAGATGGCGTCATTTTAAAAATATTTTTGTTTATTTATTTTGAGCCACATTTACCTTTTCTCCATTGACCATAATGAAAATTATTACCTCTACCGATGGGAAGATATTACAACATTTATATTGCAGATTTAAATAAATCAATATAGGTGGTACTATCAAATTTTTGCGACATTATTTTGCTAAAAGTAGTCTGCTTTCAGGTAGTCGGAAAGGGTGGAGGTAATTTCCCCCAGAATAACTCCTCTTAATTATATTGAGTAGTTTTTATTTGATTGTGATATTTTACGTATAGGCACAATGCACTAGAGTTTCCCTAGCTGTATTTCATCCAAGGGAAAACAGAATTATGTAGATTTTGAAGAATTCTATATGCTTTGAAGCTGCTAGGTTGGCGGTACACCCAAATACTGATTACCAGGAAGTTTGGTTGCATTTACTAACAGTCAATCGATTTTAGATTTTAGATTTTAGATTTTAGATTTTAGATTTTAGATTTGAAGCATTGACACCACGGATAAATTCGGGGGCAAGTTTCATCGGGTACAGATTTTTTATTTCTGGACGGATCAATTCGGGGGCTTGTATCCTGGATGCTTGCGGTCAAAACGATTTAATATTAAGTGGAACCTCTGGCTGGAAATCAATTGGCTTATGGGGTGCTACCGACACTGTGAGGACTGCCATCCTCACTGCAAAAGTGATGCAAGTTATTCAGCGCGAATTGAGATGATTGTAGATTGAGTCATATCAAATCGTTGATTGCGATCGCGCCTGGCTCCCTAATTAAAATTGTATTCGGGTTCAGTCGCCCTCGGTAGGTTCGATACCCTCCATTAAATTACTCTCCTTAATTAGCAAACAGTCGATCGCTCCCACCGCCGTTGCTGAGTGTATCACTATATCGATCGGCATAACACGAACCAAGTCTGTTGCTGGGAGTCATAGAGGTATGCGATTTTGGCAATTGACTTTTGTATGGTTCTAGGTAATCTGAACTGAGGATAACAAAGCCTAATTGCACTTGGATCGAGCTGCCGCCAGAAGTCGAGCCAACTTTGTCAATCTCTCTAAGGATAGAGGCAGATGTTTGAAGTGCGGAGGTCATTTTCTCAATGCACTCAGATTCCCCAGCCAAAATTCTGGAAACAAAATATCCACATTCATTGATGCTGGAGCCCTTGACTACAAAGCTTTGGGATGGGGAATCTCCGTATTCCGAGGCGGGAGTCGTTTCCCTGAAAGAAGTTAAAATATTCCGTCCTCCAAAAGTGTGTTTAGCGGTAGATACAGCCTTGGAGTCAGAGCTTCTGAAACTGCCAGCGACCTTGTTTATTTCGCCCATTCTTATTTAACCTATCTATTAGTGTCCCCTATTTCTGCAGCACTGCCATCCGCGATCGCACGGAATTTATATTCTGCGTGTTTTCCCTGACTTCCGCCAAACGCCAAATTACCGATCGATCCGGTATCCTATCCGTGATCCCACTTTCACAAAAGAATCCCACCGTAAGCCGATGCTTCAAACCTCGATAGTCTTGAGTCATTTGCCCATCTAAAATCTAAAATCTAAAAAGGTATGACACTTAGTAGATTAGCCTGGCAACTGCACCGCTCAAGATTCTGTGGAAGATGGCGGTTTTTTCCCTGCATTGCGAATATTAATAATCTTGTTGAGCGCCTCAAACCAAAAAGCAGCCCCCATAGAAATAGCTACGCCGCTCAATATCCAACCAAACAATTTGGAAATCAAAGCCAGCCACAATACATTCCCCTGCTTATCTCGTTCTAAGCTGTTCTGTTCGCTCCATCCAAAAGGCAGGGCTACCTCATCCAAAGCTATATCTACATCCTTTTGAACTTTTCTCAGACTTGTTAAATTATCTAATTTAGTCTTAGCATTTTTTTCCACCAACTGCTCAGCGTACACATTAACAGTCGATCGCAACATCGAATCCTTCGACAACCGATTAATAATATGAATGCTATCAGCATTAGCAGCGACAGCGATCGCAGTTCCGAGCAAAATCGCAACCCCTCTAGCATTCCGCTTGTAAACACCAGAAGCACGCTCCATCGATTGGTCAAACCAAATTTCGATTTCTTTCTGAAACCGCTCCAACTGCTCTTGAGTATCTCCGCTGCCTTTTTCAGCGCGCTGCGCTAAAATATAAAGGCTGCGTTTCAAAGATTCTGGCATACGGTCCAAGGTTTCTTGAATTTGTTGATAAATCGGACTTTCCTCTTTGAGTTCCATAATTTCTGCTGCCGACTCTTGACTTTTTTTAACAGTATTTAACAGATTGCTAAAACTCGGTTGCAGTTGCCCCAGCAGCGCCACCCGCTCAATTTTGCTATCAAAACGAGCCTTGACAAATGCCATCTGCCTCTGAAATTCTCTCCCTCCCTGCTCGGTTTCTGGTAGATAAACCTGAGAATCCTTAATATAAAATTCTAGCTTTTCCGACATTCGATCTAAGCTGTTGTTCAAACTTGCTAAATTGTTTTGATAATCTTCAACAACTCGATTGAACTCCGCAGTCAGCCACCTAAATTCTTGCTCAATAATCGGTTGAGTAGCATCCGGTAAACTCAGATTCGCTCCAATCTGTTGAATTTGTGCCAACTGTAAATCTTTAAATCTTTCCAATCGGGTTTTAGAGATAGAGCTGAGCAAACTAGAAACCTTTAAAGTCTCCAAAAGACTAGCAGAAAAACACTCGGCTGGAATATAAGAAGGCCCACTGAATTTATTGCCGAAAACATTTTTAGTACCCGTAATTCCGTGGTACAAATCCCCCAGGCGGTGCGTAACAGAGCGAAATCCCTCTGATAACAGCCCTTTCGCTCCCTGATTCAAATCTTTGATAATCGGATTGGCGTAAATCGAATGGGCTAACTGTCCGACTCGCTTAAATTGCAGGGGATCTTTCGCACCTTCGCTGCCTCCTGAAATCAGCACTTCGATCGACTTCTTTAAATGTTCCGCCCGCCACTGCCAAACAGTAGCAATCAGTTCCTGAATTTCCGAAGCTAGCAAGCTTAAAGTCAGGTAGATAAATACTAAGCCAATGATAATATCTATAATTACAGGCAAGTTCATGGTATTTTCCTAGTTGCAAATAACTGCTGTCTAAGTTTACCCTCAGTTTGGGACGCTCAAAACTCTCTTAACTTATGTCAGAAATCTTTCCATTCCTGGGACGCAAACCGAAAAATCGCTGGAATGACAGCTTTACAGACAAAGTGTGGATGCTGGCTTTTCTGTTGGCTGCAGTGCTGATTTTCGGGCTGAATCTGGGCGGCGTGGCTTTGCGGGATTGGGATGAAGGCATTGCAGCGCAGGTAAGTCGCGAAATTTGGCGCGGCAACTTAAATTGGCTGTATCCGACGATCGACTCTATGCCCTATTTCAACAAACCACCGCTGGTACACTGGCTAATCGGGCTGTGTTTTGCAGCAGGCGGTGTCAGCGAATTGACGGCGAGGTTGGCACCGGCGATGCTGACAGCGACTTCAGTGCCCTTGCTTTACGCCATTGGCAGGGAGTTGTTTCCGCCGCGTTCGATCGCCATTTTTTCTGCCCTCGTTTATCTGACGCTGTTACCAGTGGTGCGGCATGGACGTTTGGCGATGTTGGATGGGGCGGTTTTGTGTTTTTTGCTGGGGGCGATGTGGTGTTTGCTACGATCGCGCCGCGACTTGCGCTACGCTTTGGGTGCGGGGATTGGGTTCGGGCTCATTTGCCTGACTAAGGGCGTGATGTTGGGGCTGCTGCTGGCTGGGATGGGCTGTATTTTTTTGGTTTGGGATACCCCGCGACTCCTCACTTCTGCGTATCTTTGGGGCGGATTGGCGATCGGAACATTGCCAGTAGCTGCTTGGTATTTTGCCCAATGGCTGCACTACGGCCAATATTTCATCCACGCTAATTTAGTTAACGAATCTTTCCGACGCATTTCGGAACCTGTGAGCAGTCACAAAGGCCCGCCCTGGTATTATATTTTAGAAATTTTAAAATTAGCTTGGCCGTGGCAGTTATTTTGGCTACAAGGGCTGCGTTTGAGTTGGGAAAATCGCAATTTTCCCGGGCCAAAATTAGTATTGGTTTGGACTGGAGTATATCTGCTGGCTATTTCTGTGATGACTACTAAATTGCCGTGGTATGTTTTGCCAATTTATCCAGCTTTTGCTCTTGCTGTTGGCAGTTATCTCGCTGAAGTTTGGGAGCAACTTTGGCTACCACCAGAACCGCTCAAAGAGAAAGCAGAAGAACGTTTTGATGCTATTTCTTTGTTGCCTCATCCCGCGATTTTGGCAGTGCTGGGTGTAGTTGGTGTTGTCGGCTGCATTTACTTCAGTGGCTTAGTGCAAATTGGGAAATACATTGTGCCGATCGAGCGAGATTTGCAGTTAATGCTGATGGTTTTAGGTTTGACAATGACAATGGCGGCCGTGTTGCTGCACCGCCAAGACAGGCAGTTTATATTAGTTTTAATTTGGGGAACTTACCTGACGCTGTTAGTATTGGTGGCTTCAGATAACTGGGTTTGGGAACTGGCGGAGGATTATCCCGTTAAGCCGATCGCCGAAATTGTCCGCACAGGAACTCCGGCCGGTCAACAAGTGTTTACTTCTCACCGCTTGGGCCGTCCCTCGCTGAATTTTTACAGTCAACGCCAAGTTATTGTCGCCGACGCGCCAACGCTCAAAAAGAAATGGCAAACTCTTCCTCAACCTTATTTTCTGTTAGAAAAACCCGTTTTAAAACATTTACGTTTGCAGAATGCTGAGGTTGTCAAAACAGCGGACGATTGGGTTGTGGTAACTAAAAAGTAAGCGTGTTTCCCCAAATTACCGTAGGGGCGGGTTCACCAACCATAATCGCCTCAGACCAAAAATCTCGAAAACCCGCCCCCACCCAACGACAAATCCGAATCTACATTTTTGGGATGCAATCGCATATCAGATAAATCTAGGCGATCGGCTGGGTGCGGACGAGTTTACCAACAATTCATACGAGAAACCAACAATCTCAAAAACCCCCTACACAAACTCAACCTTAAAAAGCTTACCCAAAAATGTTACACTAAACAAAAGCCTCAGTTAAATGCTCTCTAATAGAACTATGCAACTTACTGAACAACGATACTACTCGATCGAGGAATATCTAGCACTAGAAGAAGCTGCTGACTACAAAAGCGAATACATTGACGGTGAAATATTTCCTATGGCCGGTGGCTCTACCAATCACAATCAAATAGCGCTCAATTTCAGTACCGAACTAAATTTTGCGTTCAAAAAACTAGACTATCGAGTTTTCATGAGCGATGTCCGCTTGTGGATACCCAAGAAGCGCATCTATACTTATCCCGATGTGATGGTAGTATGTGGGGAGCCGGAGTATTATAATAACCGCACCGATACGATTACCAATTCCAGGGTAATTATTGAGGTTTTGTCAGCGTCAACTAAAGGATACGATCGCAGCAAAAAATTTGAGGGATACCGCACAATTCCCACTCTTGAAGAATACTTATTGATCGACCAAAATCGGAGATATATCGAACATTTTTCTAAGACGGATGATAAGCGATGGTCGTTTGCTGAGTACAATGAATTGGATGAGACGATCGCGCTTGCTTCAGTATCCTTTGAAATTGCTGTGGCAGATATCTATAATAAAGTGAATTTTGAACAAGTAGATCCAGAAATTGCACCTGAAATTGCAGAAGTTTAATGAGGCTTAAAGCCCGCCAGGGTGCATCTCATTTTTGCAAATACAGCATATTCCATGTATGTGCGGTACACACAATCTTGTAGTAAGTAAGGTGCGTCGCCACCAACAATCTGCAAGTTCTATTTAAAAGGTCGCAGCGACGCACCCTACATATTAAAATCACACAATATAAATTTAGCGGCTACTGTACTTCATCAACCTGGAATATGCTGTATATTCTACAAAATTGAGATGCACCCCCCCGAAAAGCCTGGTTTATTCGGTTTTGATACGTTTAATCTGTCACGCATTTACATTGCATATTGAGGGCGAGCTTTCTGGCCCTACCCCTACTCCCCACAAGACTTACAGCATATTCCATGTATATGCGGTACACACAACAAGGGTCGTAAGCATCGGTGCGTCGCCACCAGTCAATCTGCAAGTTTCATTAAACATGAGCAGATCAGCACCCTACATAACAATGTACCAACAATAGAGCTTTATAGTGTACTTCACGAACCACCGAATATGCTGTAGATTATTTTTTGACATTCAATTTAAATCAATACTCCGGACAGTTTTGGGAACGATACTAAAAGCTTACGCGGGGCAAGGAGTATAAAAAAGTCGAATTAAATGCCGCGTCAGGGGTGGAGCTGACATTGATTTAATTATCCACAGGGGCTGCGAAGTCAAGAGAGCCTAAGCCACTGGGCCCTATAAAAACTGTCCTGACTATTGTTAAATGCACAACAGCTTATGACTGATTATTTAACATGATTATTTCCGGGGCAGTGGTGGGAATTAGGGAACCACTTACACTTAATGATTCCACGGGATATCTCTTCTAATTTCGCAGGGGTGTGACCTGCACCGAATAGATCGAGGTTGAGATTGAGGGCTACTTTCGCGGCGTAAGCAATGTACAAAGTACAAGGTAGTAATATAGAAAATATTACTATATTAGCAACTAGATTGTGATCCATGATATCTGTTTCGCTTCAAATAGTTAGTTATCAATTGTTAATTATTCTGTCATTGTTTCGCTGTATTGCATTTCTATTTTCAACGCCGTTTCGACTCTTTGATACTCCGCCTCAACCTCTTCTAAAAGCGCGCAGGCCGGATCAGGTAAAGGCTGGTTAGCATTTGTTCCCATGCGGCCCATGATTTCGAGTTCCTCGCACAGCTCATACAAGCGAAAAGCACCGAGAGTACCGCTAATCGATTTTAAAGAGTGAGCCGATCGCCGCAAAGCCAGCGGATCGGCGTTGCACAGAGCCATAGAGATGCCTCGCAGTAGTTCGGGAGCTGTTTCGAGGTAAATCTCGATCGCCTCGTCCAAAGCTTCCACTTCTCGCAGTCCCTCTATAATCTTGGCACTGAGGGAATCGTGGCTGTGTGACAAAGCCCGATCGAGATTTGATGCACCAGAATCGACGAGGGCCGGCGAATTGGGAATTGTCAGTTGTGGATTTCCCGCAACAGCCACATTCGATCGCACTTGTAATTCACTCGTTCCTTCGATCTGTTCCGCCGAGGCATCCAAACAAACGATCGGCTGCAGACGATCGAATGCAGAGTTCGATCGAGATTTACACGCGAGCAAAGCTCGCACCAACTGGTCAATTGCGATCGGCTTGCTCAAATAGTCGTCCATCCCCGCCGCCATACACTCTTCGCGATCGCCCTGCATCGCATTTGCTGTCATCGCCACAATCCAAGGTCTTGTCGATTTTCGATTTTCGATTTTCGATTTTCGATTGTTAGATTCCTCAGTCGATTTTCGATTTTCGATTTTCGATTTTCGATTGTTAGATTCCTCATCCGCCAATTTGGGATTTTGGGTTCGGGATTTTCGATTATTAGATGGCTCATCAGTTGCGGAAACTTCTGATTCTCCCGTGGGATTTTTAGTCCAGTCTAGATTATTAGATGGCTCATCAGTTGCGGAAACTTCTGATTCTCCCGTGGGATTTTCTAAAGTTAAATCTGCTGAAAATTGCTCGCGGATGTGGCGGGTAGTTTCCAGTCCGTCCATTTCCGGCATTTGCACATCCATCAGCACCACATCATAAGGCTGGCGGCGCAAAGCTTCGAGCACTTCGATACCGTTTCCCGCCACATCCGCGCGATACCCCATCCGCTGTAAAATTTGCAAAGCCACCTTCTGATTCACCAAATGATCGTCAGCCAACAGAATCCGCAGAGGTAAGTTCTCGGCCAGCACGGGTATGGTTTGTAAGAAAGGCCCGCTAGTGCGCTGCCCTTTAAATTCCGTTGTCTGTTCTCCAAAAATATTGATTAAAACATTGTAAAGCTGAGATTGTTTGATGGGTTTATTTAAAAAAGCAGCAAAATCCATCTCCATAGCCGGGGGGTTAATTTCTTGCCTGCCGATCGAAGTTAGCATCACTAACGGCAACTTTTCGCAATCAGGATATCGGCGAATTTGCGCCGCTAAAGCCAACCCGTCCATTTCCGGCATTTGCATATCCAAAACTGCCAAATCAAACATCTCTTTAGCAGCCAGCCAATCTAAAGCCAAACGAGCCGAAGCTGAAGCCCTAGCCACCATTCCCCAAGACTGAGCTTGGAGAGTCAAAATTCTGCGGTTGGTAGCATTGTCATCGACAATTAAGACTCGCTTGCCAGCTAATTCAGGTTGAGAATTGCTCAAGTTAAGTGGTAAGGAATTCTTGCAGCTAGAAATGATCGTACTAAAATAAAAAGTAGAGCCAACGGATTGCGTATTTTGGCCGAGCGGCTTGTTACTGAGTACAGATTTGCCATAGCCATATTTTTCGGCAATTTCGCAAGATTCTGCCCATCCCAAATCAAAAACTGCCGATGATCTAAAATCTGCAGGAGGATTTCCCGCAACACTACCCATACTCTCCACCCACATCCGGCCGCCCATCATTTCGGCCAAACGCTTGCTAATTGCCAAACCCAATCCGGTACCGCCGTACTGCCGGCTCGTTGAAGAATCAACCTGACTGAAAGATTTAAATAGCCGATCCATGCGATCGCCCGGAATGCCGATACCGGTATCTTTGACCGCAAAATGTATTTCGTATGCTGGGTTAATTGCTACCGGTTCGCCAGCAATTAATGACAGTTCTTTAGCGTTAGCCGTCGGCACTGAAATCTTTTTTGCTGTCACCGAAACCACCACTTCTCCTGCGTCGGTAAATTTAACAGCATTACTGAGCAAGTTGATTAAAATTTGCCTCAAGCGGGTGCTATCGCCGATCGCCGTTGTTGGTACTGTACGATCGATCAAGTAACCTACTTCCAGTTTTTTTTGTGCCGCCTTGGTAGCTACCAAGTCTAGAGATTCCTCAATGCAAGTGCGGATGTCAAACGGATGTTCCTCCAAGTCCAATTTGCCCGACTCAATTTTCGAGAAATCTAGAATATCGTTGATCAGCGTCAGCAAGGCATCGCCGCTGCTGCGGATAGTTTCTACAAAATCGCGCTGTTCGCGAGTTAAGGGGGTATCCAGCAGCAAACCGGTCATGCCGATGACTCCATTCATCGGAGTGCGAATTTCGTGGCTCATGGTGGCTAAAAATTCGCTTTTGGCTCTAGTAGCCGCCAGTGCTTGATCGCGAGCTTTTGCCAAATCTACGTCTGTTTGCTGGCGTTCGAGTTCGCTTCCCACCCACTGAGCCATCAGTTTCACCAACTCTCTGTCTACAGCTCGGAACGGTTCTGTCACAGGAGTCGGAGAAAAGAAGCACAGAGTGCCGTAAACTTCACCTCCCACCGTGACGGGAATGCCCATGTAAGCTTCGATGGAGAAAGCTCGATCGTCGCTGTTGAAGGAAAAACCCGAAAATCGCACCGACTCAAAGTAAATCGGTTCTTTTGCCATTGACGTAGCGACGCAAAAAGTTTTTTCCAGATCATAGATTTGGTCTTTGACGATCGACCCGTCGGGACACTCAACAGCCATTATTTGATAGTTGTCGGCTTCAATGCAGGACAAAATTCCCACCGACAGACCTAAATGCCGACATCCCATTGCCAGCAGTTCTTGGAGGCGCAAATCAAATGTAGAGAGGTGGTTGAGCGGGTCTGTACGGGGAGCCGAAGTCACTTGGTACAAAGCTTTGATTGCAGCTTCGCTTTCTCGCAGTTCTTGTTCAGTTTGCTTCCGCACGCTGATGTCGCGGGAAATGCCGATAATTTCTTGGACTTCGCCTGTTTGGGGATCACTAATCGTGCGGCCGGTGGTTTCAAACCAAATGTATTTGCCGTCTTTGCGGCGGATGCGGTAGCTGACGGTGTAAGTAACTGGGAGCGCCAGGACTTTCCAGTGAGCTTTGGCAATGGTTTCTAAATCGTCGGGGTGAAAATAATCCTTGGGGACGCGGCCGATGAGTTCCGAAGGTTCGTATCCCAGTAAAGCCCGGCTGGCGGGCGAGACGTAGACAAACACGCCTGTGGGGTCGTGTCTGGTGATCATGTCGGTTGAGTTTTCGGCCATCAACCGATAGCGGTCTTCGCTTTCATTACGTTCGACTTGAGAATTGCCCAATGCTTCTAGCATTCGGTTGATGCCGTCGGCCAAGCTTGCGAGCTCATCTTCTCCGGCCATCTGAACTCTTAAGCTTGGGTCGCCGTTGGCTGCGATGTTGCTGACGCTGGTGCTCAAGGAAGCCAATCTCGCCAAGACTAATTTTTCTAGCAACAGCAGGGTGATGGCGCTAAATATTAAACCTACTGCCAGTATTGATAAGGTAAACAACTCCAAGGTAGCCTGACCTTGGCCGTAGATGATGCGATCTGTCTCTACTCGCAGCAGCAGCGCTAGGTTCCCGTGGATGTCACGAATCAGGGCGTATCCTGCGACTAAGCTGTCGCTGAGTGGCTCGACTAAAATTTCTACTGATTTGAGGTTGGAAATTTTGAGTTTGACATTTTCCAACTCCTGCCTCGATCGAGCCAGCGCCTTGGCGCTGTGCCCGGAGTAGTTCGCTGCTCCCACTTTAAAATCTAAACTCGGCAATCTAAAATCCACTGACAGGTGAGTCAGTTCTGAAAGCAAACCGATTTCGCTGCTGTCGAGGTAGCGTCCCAAGATCAGCGTTCCCCGCGACGGGCCTTGGGCGTTGCTGTTGAAGATGGGCTTGGCGGCAATCAGCAGTCTGGCTTCTGGCAAGGTGAGGACGCCTGTTTTGGCCGCGGGGCGATCGCCCTCGACTGTCGATGAGTCTAGTAGCGCCTCGGTCAAGTGCTGTTTTAAGCTTTCGGGAATCGGGATTTCTGTTTGGGATTTCAGGTCGAAACCTTTGCTGAAGATCGTCTTACCGTTGGAGTCCAGCAGTACCAATAAGTTTAGTCTCAAGTAAATAAATGTCGAATCGACAAAATTTGACTTGACAAAATTTTCGTTCCGTGTTTCTACGAAAGAGTAAGTATCGTCCCACTCGGCGTAATCTTGGGCGCTGGTGTCTAAATTCGACAAGTCATCATCTAATGCGTCCAAAGCCCGTGCGACATCCTGGCGGACGTACTGTGCCTCCAGGTTGTGAAAATCATGCAGCAAAATAGTTGATGCAGTGGCATAGAGAACCACAATCAGGCTGATTAGCGCTGCACCGATGATTAATAGTGTTTTTTTTCGGAGTTGCATGGCGTCGCCCTCCTCACGGTGCTAATAGGCAACTAGCCAGGAGAGATTTGAGACGTAGGTTGTTTAGCATTGGCGATCGCAGGGCCTGCGTGTTTGGACTTTTCTGGGCTGACGAAAGCAAAGCCCTTGGTATTTCCAAGGTATCCGGTATGTTGCCCCCCACAGTCAGTGTAGTATTTTCACAGCTTTAGTTCCATATTATTTACAACCTATGACCTACAAGTTATAACCTGACGATCTGCATCTTCAACATAAACCGCCGATAGAACTCAAAACAATTCGCGTTTGATACTGACGCAGCCAGGGAGGTGGGCAGTTGGGAGAACAGGCGTGCTGGGTGGAGAACCCTCTCTATTATTGTACCTAAAAAATATTGAGGAGAGAGGGAACTGGTCCGCGAAGTTTGCTTTGCCAAAAGGTTTTCACTCCAATAACTGTTTTGATTTTTGTCATTCTTCAGTAATCCTTGCAACAGTTGTAGAATCTGCCTCAAAGCAAATCCAGCCTGCAAGCCTGAACCCCGTTCAAAAATTGTGATAGCAGAGGCAATGAATATCCGGCGACTTTTTATTTATTATATCTGCAAATAAAATAGACAACAATCAATAAAATCGGCTTTTCACTTTTCTATTTTAAATTAATCAAAACTGTTAACTAAAATGTATAGATTCACCGTTGGCACTAGCCTCAAAAAACGGGTAGAAACTGGTTTACCCTAACATTATTCACCCGTACTAACAAATTAATAAAAACCAGTTCCCACTCCCCGATCACATCCTTTACTAACATTAGTGCCTGATGTCAGTAGAAACTCACATCAGGCACTATATGCAATCCGATCGCAACTTGAGTTTTTTTTATCGGATGACGGCTAAAGCACCGGCGCCGGCTGCTGCTGCCGCCGAAGTAAGAGCGGTGAAAAACAGCCACCAAGAGGCAACTTCTGCTGCTTTCCGGGTTTCTTCGGCTTGTTTTTCAGCTTGCACTTTGATGCTTTCGAGGCGAAGCTGTGCCTCTTGCTGCAAGCGTTCTGCTCTTTGCAAGACGGTGTTGCGGCTTCTTTCAATTTGGTCGATTAAGCGGTTGGCATCTGCTTCGGAAATGTCTTCGCGAGAGCTCATTAATGCTACTAAAGTATCGCGGTTGAAATGACCCAGCCGATCGCGCAAAGCATCAAATCCGGCTTGCGGATCGTCAAATAACTTCCGCACGTCCCGCGTAATGCCTTCGTAGTTGAGTTCAGGGCGATCGAGCGAATTGAGGTAATCCCGAATTTTTCCGAGAATTCCGTCAATTACCGACTGAATACCCTCCTGTATTTTCTGAATTTGCATTGCGAACTCATCGCGCACCGACAAAATCCCATCGACAATGCGATTGGCTTCTGCTTCAGAAATATCCGGCCGCTGAGACAACAGAGAAACCACTGTAGCTCGATCGATGTGCGACAAGCGCTCGCCCAAACTGTAAGCGCCGACTTTCGGGTCATGCAGCAGCAGTTGCAAGTCGCGCTTGATGGCATCGGGATTTAATTCATCCTTGCCCGTATTACGCAAATAATCTTCTAAAACACTCTGAAAATCGTGTACTTGGCTTTGCATCCGCTTTGCCAAACGGCGCGGCGCTTTCACAATCGACCCAAGAGTTTCCTGCACTTGGTCGATAATTTGATTGACTTGTTCCTCGCTCAAATCTTGTCTCTGAGAAAGCAGTTTTACCAAAGTATCGCGATCGACTTGAGACAGACGGCCACGCAGCGCTAAAGCTCCTTCTTTGGGATTTTGCAGCAGTTTTGTCAAATCCCGCTGAATCCCTTCAGGATTGAGTTCTGATTTGCCCGTATTGCGGAGGTAATCTGCAAGGGCGGTTGTTGTATAGTCGTACTGATCCTTAGCTTTTTCGGCCAACTTTTGCGGCGCATGCACCGCGCTGTGCCAATTTTCTTCGGCGCTGTCGAGAAGGTGATTTACTTGGTCTTCGCTGAGGTCTTTCCGCTGAGATAGCAATTTTACCAAAGTTTCGCGATCGAACTTAGAAGCTCTAGCTCTCAGCGCCCACATTCCCGCCTCCGGGTTGTCCAGCAGCGTTTTCAAATCGCGCTTGATGCCTTCGGGATTAAGTTCTTCTTTGCCCGTAGACTTCAAGTATTCTTGTACTCTTTGCCACTGGTTCTCTAGTCTGGCTTGCGCTGCTTCTTGCAGACCTTTAGCATCTGCTAAAACTACATCTCGCGTCCTTTCCAACTCTTGAACAATCTGTTCTACTTCCTGGAATCCGAAGTTTTCGCGGCCTCGGAGAATTTGCACAAAACTGTCGCGGGTGTAAGGAGAAAGCCGATCGCGCAACTGTTCGTAACTAGCGTCGGAATCCTCTAAGATTTTTTTGAAATCGCTCCCGATACCTGCTGCTGTCAGTTCTTCTTTCGGCGTCAGCTTCAAATAAGTTTCCAACCGCCACTGCAAATCGCGAGATTTTTCTTGCTCCTCGGCAAAGATCACGGTTTGTAAAACGCGCTGTCTAATTGATTCTAATTCCTGGGAAATTTCTTTAATTTTCTCTTGGGTAAAAACGCCTCTACTGGCCAGGATTTCGGCAAAATTAGACTGTTTTAGTTTTTCTAATTCGCGGCGCACAGTTCCAGGATCGGCTGTAGGATCGTAGAGAACGTCCCGAAATTCGCGCTCGATAGCTTGGGGGTTCATCTGCCACGAATAAGTGTTGAGTAGGTAGTTTTCTACGTCCGCACGAATTGGGCTGTAAGTTACGGGTTCGCCTTTGACTTGAGCGGTAATTTTATCAGTTTGCTGGGTAACTTTCTCTTTAGCTTCTTTGAGCTGACCGACTACTTTTTCCACATCCAAGTCAGAAATATCCGTTCGACCCAATACTATTCCCATTAAAGCATTGACTGCCATTGTCGTTGCTTGGGACATCATGGTCGGGCTTTGTCCAGAATTTTGACCGCCCAGATTGCTGAGGGCTTTTTCTACCCGACTTGCCAATTTATCTGAGACCAAATCTCCCGATTTGGCAGATTTGAGATAGTCTACTAATTGGGCGATGCCGTCTGATTGCTGCCCTTGTTTTCCTACTTGTTTCCAAGCATCTTGAAGTTGGTCTACAATCCGGTTTACGTCGCGTTTTGATAAGTCCGATCGCGAACTTACTAAATCTACGAGAGTTTGCCGATCGAGATTTGGCAAATTTTCGGCTGCAATGGTTTTTAGTTGCGGATCGTTAAGCAATTTTTCAAACTCGCTACGCATCCCTTTGATGTCTAATTCTGGCGGTTTGAGGCTTTGGATGTAGTCTTCGACGTTTTCGCGCAAGCTTGTGGGGTCGATCGCGCTACCCAGTTCGTGACCCACTGCTGCTGCTGCTGCTTTGGCTGTGGCGACTACTTGGTTGCTGGCTGCTTTGGCGCCGATGGCCGAGGCTGCAGTGCCGACAATGGCTTGAAAGCCTGATGTTGCGGTGTTGACGAGGGAACCGATCAACTGACCAACGGTGGTGGAGCTCACCCAAACAAGCATTGAGAAATAGGTTGCCCAGACGACTAAACCGACGATCGCACCTAAACCGGGACTGCTAATCAAGCTAAGCTTAACTGCTAGCAAGCAAGCGAAGAATAGGGCGATGGTGACGGTAATCAGCGTCCAAGTGCCTACTTTTCGGCCGATGTGGCGGACTGGGGGGCTGCCGCTATCCGAGTGGTGGTCGTCGTCGTGGGATTGTCCCATGTACGAAAGACCTGCAGCTACTGATAAATTTGTTAGCAAGAGTTGGAAAGCGCAGGCGAGCACGACTCCAGCTATCAAGGCGATAAAAAATTGTGGCCCGGAATAGAGGAGTGCTGCGTCTTCTACTCTGTTTGTTGTTGTAGTCTGGTCTACTGGCACTTGGGCCAGCCAGAACCCGATGTTATACAGTTGTGGATTTATTGGCAAATTTTGATACATAGTATATTCCTCGTTAAGGAGTGGGTGCGCGCGCTCATTGGCGCCAGTTAACTAATGTATAGTTTTAGACTCATGCCCCCAATGGCAATCATCGCCTTATTGTCGAGCTAAAGCATCCCCCTACAGTCGGAAGTGTAGAAATATGTCTGCGGCGGGCTGTCACTTTAGGAATATTTGTGCTATGTAAATTGGCAGTTGTGAAGTTGTTAGTTCTCAGTTATGAGTAAGGTGCGCTGCGGCGCCTCCGAGATAGATGGTAGTAATGGTAAGTCGGGTTAAAACTCTCGCACAGGAAAATCTTTGGTCGATCGATATTAAGAGTTGGTACCGAAGTCCAGAAAAAATGTTCACAATTCATCAACCAATGCCATAACAAATTAGCTTTCAAGGAATTCGATAGTGCAGCAAGAAAGTCATGCAATTATTATTGGAGGCAGTTTAGCAGGACTGTTGGCCTCTAGAGTATTAGCAAAACACTTCGACCGAGTAAGTATTGTTGAACGAGATTTTTTTCCAGAAAAACCCGCACCTCGCCCCGGTATTCCTCAATCCCGTCATCTTCACATCCTTTTAAATCGGGGGAGAATCATTCTCGAAGAGTTTTTTCCCGGCTTGGAAAACGAACTGGTAGCTGCTGGTGCTCCTAGTTTAGATCCGAGGTCGATCGGGTGGTTTAGTCCGGCAGGTTGGGCCCCGCACTTTAGCCCGGATCTAAATGATTTAATTTTGTTCAGTCGGGATTTACTTGATTGGCAAATTCGCCGCCGCTTGGCTGAAAATACGAAGGTGCATTTTCTCGAAGGAGGCACAGTAACGGGGTTGCTGGCGAATACCTCGCGCGCGGGGATTGCTGGCGTATCGGTGCGTTTTCGCGATCGCCACAACGCTGGTAACATCCATACAGAGAATTTGTATGCAGATTTAGTAGTCGATGCTGGCGGCAAAGTTTCCAAAACACCTCAATGGTTGAAAAGTTTGGGATATGAACCTCCGCAAGAAACTGTTATCAATGCTTTTGTCGGCTATGCCAGCCGCATCTATAAATGCAGCGGTAAATTGTCAGAAACAGCGCCAGTATTTGTGTCACTAGCCCCGCCAGTTCGCACTCGTGGCGGTGCAATTTTTCCGATCGAAGGCAATCGCTGGCTGGTGACTCTCGACGGGGGCGATCGCGATTATCCCCCCACAGACGAAGCAGGTTTTGTAAAATTTGCCCGCAGTCTGCCAACCCCGACAATTTATGATGCGATTAAAGATGCAGAAGCAATAACACCTATTTATAGCTATCGAGGTACAGAAAATCGTTGGCGCCACTACGAGCGCCTCCGTCGTTCTCCTGAAAACTTAATAATTATTGGTCATGCAGTTTGCGCTTTTAACCCGATATACGGACACGGAATGACGGTTGCTGCACTGGATGCTCAGATGCTAGATGAATGTTTGCAAAAGCAAAGAGAGCGGTATCCAGAAGGCGATTTAACAGGCCTTGCGCGAGAATTTCAACAAAAACTAGCAAAATTACACACTCTTCCTTGGATGTTTGCGATCAGTCAGGACTCTCGCTATCCGGGAAGTACAGGTGCAAAACTAAACCTTGCTACGCGACTGACAATTGATTACATGGATTTGGTGTTAAAAGTGCTGGTCGGAGATGTTAAGGTTTGTCAAGCATTTGTGGAAGTTGTGCACATGATTGAGTCGCCGGCTGTACTTTTTTCTCCCAGTATTGCGCTTAAGGCGATCGGGCAATTAGTCACCGTTCGACAGAACGCAGAATTAAGATCAAGAGTTTATACAGAATCAGGTTAGTTTTGCCAAGTCTATTTTTTCACCGCCGAGTAAGGAAGATAAACGCAGATGAAATCCTCTTCACCTGCGTTGATTTAACCTGATATGATGTCCGCTACAACCTGCATGATAAAAAGTATCACTTTGGCGACTGCGGTTTTCGGGTATTTCACGTAATTAAGATGGGTAAAATCCGATTTAGTACCGCAATTGTCCGTTTTTGAAATAAATCTAATGATTTATTTCAAAAACTGTTTGCAGTCACGACTTACCCACAAGAGTCAAGAAACCAGTTTTTTTACCCATATCCCTCGCGACTCACGCTATTTTGTAGTAAAAAAAATCGGTTTCTGCTGCAGAGAATAATCTAGAGTTGTGCAATTGTTACTTGCCAGCCAAACAATCTAATTGTTCTTGCATTTGGGCAGTAACTCGCTCGAAACAAGCATCAACATAATCGCGATCGCGCGCCGCCTCCGAACCATACCTCTCAAATACAATCGGTTCGCACACGCGAGTCCGAATTTGCACGGGTAAAGGCAGGTTTGGCAAAGGCCCAATACTCAACCCCCAAGGCAATCCCAAATACACGGGCAATACCACCGGATCGATGCCAAATAGCCACGGCATTCCCAATTCATGCAATTGCTTTGCTTGTTCGTACAAATCTGCCAAAACTATCAAAGTATCGTGAGCACCGTGCGATATAATTGGTACAATTGGTACTTCTTCTCGCAATGCTAATTTGATAAATCCCTTGCGTCCGGCAAAGTAGATTTGATCGCGCAAGTGGTGGGGGCGGAAAACATCTTGAGCGCCGCCCGGATAGACGAGAACTGGGGCATTTTTCCGCAAGGCTGCGATCGCCATTTTCGGATGCGCCTTGAGGGCTCCACACTGAACCGCCATGCTAGCAACATCAGGAGAAACTTGCCAAACCGTTGGGTGCATCAATCCGTAGGCCAAGCGTTCCGTTCCGTACCTGCGGAACCATTCGTATAGGAACATAAACATATCTGGAGCGGCAAGTCCCCCGTTGTGAGAACCAACCACAAGCATTTTTCCGCTGGCGGGTACGTGGTGCCAGCCGTCGCTTTGTACGCGGAAGTAGTAGCGGTACAGCCATTCCCAGAATGGCAATAAAAGCTGAATGAAGTCGGGATTGCGATCGTCTAAAGATAGACCATCAAAGGGATATTTAGAGGATTTGCCGTCTTTTTTGTTAGTAGTTATTGTCACTGCAAAAATATTTAACGCTTTGGTCATTATATAGTAGAAGGAAGAAAACTTTAACTCTCGAAGAGAGAAGGCTTTAGTTATTTCGGAAAGAAGGAAGAAGGGAGGAGATTAGTTGGGCTTTTCCTCTCCTTGTGCCTGCGCTAATCCCGATTGCCCTCCCAAAACAAGATTTTTCCTATCATTAATATGCTCCCATTCCGCAGGAATCACCGCATTAGTTTTAGCAATTGAAAACCTCCTAAACATCGAGTGCGGTTGCTATAGCAATATAATTAAATCAGAATTGGCGCAAATATTTGGTTTCTGATGTGAGCGGGCTGCTTTTGTTCGGAGGTTTTGTGCTGGTTGTCTCCACAGGAACAAAATCGGTTGCAAACAGCTACAGCAACTGTCGCTGATGGCGGGGCGACTTTAGCCAGAAAAACACAACTGTGCCTCAAGCCGATAAGTTTCCGTTTTGGAAGATTTTATCAAATTGACGCCAGCCCTCGGGTCAATGCTAGCGATTGGTGCTGTTTACCACAATTTTAAGTAAGGTACGATCGACAATGGAGTTATGTCAGCGAGATCGAAGAACTGTATCCGGCTTCCGACACCCCACTGCGACGATGGGGTCGATCGCGCCAATCGCCTGTCAATCGATTTTAGATTTTAGATTTTAGATTTTAGATTTTAGAGGCGACCCCACGGATAAATGCGGGGGCTTGAGGATGTTCGATTTTCGATTTGGGATTGATTCCACGGATAAATCCGGGGGCTTGCACCATCAAGAAATTCTTGGTCAATCTGAATCTTGGAGCATCTCCAGCACAATCTCGCTCTCGAAGCTGCCAAGAATTCACCTGAAATGTAGCCCCATATTACTCAACTGCAACAACAGGCAGCTAAATGGTTTAACGAACACCTGACAAGATATTGGCGGACAACACATGACTTTGATTCCTAGTAAACTGTCCCGCATTTAAGCAGTTAACTGTTGGCTTTCCCCCTCTGCCATTCCCCGACTCGGACACTCTGGCCTTCTCCCCCTATCCCGCTCTGCCATAATGAGCCATTTATAGGCGTAGCAGCTTTATGTCTCTTCGCTCAACTCACCAAACATTAAATAATATCAATAAAACTTGACTTGCGGTCATAAAAAAGTTATATAAAGCTTTTTTGTGGAAGACAAATCGATTTTTTTGCTATATTGACCTGCAATTAAGATAATTATTGTGGTTAAGTGAGGATTTGAACGGATGAAAAACTTGAATTGCTGGAATAAACCCGCTGCATTGCTGGGCGCGATCGCGATCGTAGCCGGAAGTTTGCAGGCGAATGCCATCGCTGTTGCCGCCCCATCAACATCCACTGTCAGTCAAGATGCTGAAAATATTTCCTTTGAAGATAGCGCCACGTTTCAAATAGCCCAGGCTGGCAACCTTTGCCGCAAAGTCACTCCCAAAGAAGGTTTGACGGTTCGTCAGAACCCAGACCCCAAATCCCCTAGAGTTGGCGGAGTAGCACTTAACACACAGGTAACACTGTCCCAAGGTGCTACTTCTGTTAAAGCCTCCGACGGTCGCCTCTGGATTCAAATTACCGCTCCCGTCACAGGGTATGTGGCTAGTGGCTATCCCAACGACGAAAGTAATTTAGGTTCGTGCACAATTAGTCAAACTCCTTCCCCAAGTCCCGCACCAGCGCCTGCACCGGCACCTGCACCGGCACCTGCACCTGCACCAGCACCTGCACCAGCGCCTGCACCAGCGCCTGCACCAGCGCCTGCACCAGCGCCTGCACCTGCACCAGCGCCTGCACCAGCGCCTGCACCAGCGCCTGCACCAGCGCCTGCACCAGCGCCTGCACCAGCACCAGCCCCAGCACCAGCCCCAGCACCAGCACCAGCCCCAGCACCAGCACCAGCACCAGCAGTGGGCCCTGTAAGTCTGTGTCGCCAAGTAGAACCTCGCGTAGCGCCGAAGGGTCTAGTTATCCGCGCGGAGCCTTCAAAGACTTCTGCTGTTAAAGGCAGCGTAGCGGCTAACGGTCAAGTAACGCTTGTTCCCAATTTCCAATTAGTGAAAGATAAGAATGGAGAAGAGCGCAATTGGCTTGAGATTTCAGGCCCTGTGCCGGGATTCATCTCGGCTGGAAATTTGATCATGTGCAAGTAAACTTCTGAGTTCGATCGCTCTTTTAGTCTAAAAGAGCGATCGACACCGAAAATAGTTTTAAGATTGTCGCGCAGCAAGGGAACAACGCGGAGCCCAGACTGCTTCCTGAACTTACGCAGGAATAACTTATTTCTGCAGGCAGCCAGCGGTAGCGAATCTTTCTGGGCCTCTGTTTTTCGTCGGTAGCGTCAAGCCCTAGCTTCGTTCCTCGCAACCCACGCAGGGCGAATGAATGTAATCAAAAAGCCGATCGACCTTTCTACCTACAGAGGCCGCTTGCCCAATCTTGGTGTCCGCGATTTGGTTGACACTTGAATTGTCGGCCAATCCAGACAATTTCCCACTTATTTTGCCTGCGTCTGAGTTCGATTCTGTGTCGCATTGCAGCTACAGAATCGTCAGCTAAACCTACGACGGTTTGGACAATTACTGCTGTTTCTCGCGTGGGATATTCAACCGAAATTTGGTCGCTTTTTCTGCCTTCAGATTCTCTCTCGCTGCAAAAGAGTTGTACTGCGATATCTTTGGGGTTGGAGACGGTAATTTTGCGAGCAGCAACGAACTGTTTAGCGTTAATTGCTTCGTAGTTCGATCGGGCTGCGGGCTGCCCCATTGCTGCGATGGGAATTTGGATGCAGGCAAAAACAGCTAGGAAAAAAAGCGATCGCTTGAGTGTTGATTGGTTCATGAGGCTTCAGATTGTGCGAGAAACTTTTGTCTCCGAGATGCGAAAGCCGCCAAATCTGCCTCGGTGAATTGAGTTTGCTGCCATGAGGGGCGGGCAAGCAGTCGATCGCACCAAGCTTGAATTTTTGGATAACCGTCTATGGACACACCAACCCAAGATAGCAAGGGCACGACGGTACCGGCAACGCACTCGGCAAACGTGACACTGTTGCTAGCGAAAAAAGGGCGATCGTCCAACAAACCTTCAAAAAATGCCAGCACAGTATTGACTTTTTCCTTCGCCTTTTTTATTGCTTGAGGTTCAGGATTTCCCCAACCCATTTTTTCGCTGATGAGGGGGGAAAGGGCCGGCCCAAGTTCGTTAATCGTGACAAATTCTACCATTTTCACAACTGCCAAATCTTGCGGTTCTTTCGGGAGCATTACCGGTTCGGGATACTTCGTTTCTAGATAGTCAAGAATTGCCAGAGACTCGAAGACGGTGAAGCCATCATCGACCAAAACAGGGATGCGGTGAAAAGGATTCATTGCCACAAATTCAGACTGCAAGTGATCGCCGTCCAAGTGGATTTCTATTAATTCAAAATCGAGGTTTTTTTCTAAAAGGGCGACCCACACGCGGCGGGAGTTGGTGGAAATGGGAGTGTGATAAAGTTTCATAAATGGTGTACCTGGTTATTGAGACAATGATGTGTTAAGGATTGAGTGGTCTCGCGCTGCTGAAAATATTTAGATTTTAGTCAATTTTACACGCAAATAGGGCGATCGAACTTTGTAGGGACACGGCACTGTTAAAGGCCTCAAGAAACCGGGTTTTTGCGACAATACCTAACTCAAACCCAAAAACTCCGAAAAAACCCGGTTTCTCCACCCATGCGAAGACTCCAAGAAACCGGGTTTTTGCGACAATACCTAACTCAAACCCAACAACTCCTAAAAAACCCGGTTTCTCAACTTCACCCAAAGCCTCAACAAAAATTCCCCGTCTCAGCTATAATTAAAACCATCCTCTCCATCCCCACAAACCCGCCATGAGGCACTGGCCCCCCGGACAACAACTCCAAAACGGCAAATACATCATCGAAGCCATCCTCGGCGGCGGCGGATTCGGCGTCACCTACCGCGCCCAAAACCCCAAAGAAGGCAAAGTAGTCGCCATCAAAACCTTAAATGCTAACGTTCAAGGTAAGCCAAACTTTCAGGAATTACAAACCAAATTTCTCAACGAAGCATTATCTTTAGCCAAGTGCAGCCATCCCCACGTCGTCCAAGTTTACGAAGTATTTCCTGAAATGGTAGGAAATCTTCAATTGTGGTGCATGGTGATGGAATTAATCGACGGCACTAATTTAGCAGAATATCTCGAAGATAACGGTATTTTGTCGGAAGCGAAAGCTTTACCAATTATTCAACAAGTCGGAGGCGCCCTGAGTTTTTTTCACCAGCAAGGATTGACTCACCGCGATGTTAAACCATTAAATATTATGTTAAGACGGCGGGGTTTAGAAGCTGTTTTGATTGATTTTGGGTTGGCGCGGGAGTTAACAGTACCGGGAAAGTTGAAAAGTAGCAGTATTTTTGGTACCGAGTGTTTTGCGCCCATCGAACAGTATGAAAGACGGGCAGAAAGGGGCCCTTATACTGATGTTTATTCCTTGGCTGTGACTCTTTACTCAATGCTGACGGGTGAGTTACCTTGTCCGTCAAAATATAGAAAACCAATTGACCCTTTAATTGCGCCAAAACAAATCAATTCTAAGATTAGCGACAGGGTGAATGTGGCGATTATTAAGGGGATGGAGTTGGAACCGAACAATCGCCCGCAGTCGGTGCAGGAATGGTTGGATTTGCTGGTGCCAAAACAGGTGGTATTGCCATCACCAAAAAATAGCCCTCTGCCAGCACAAACATCTTTTGAAACGCCTCCAAAACCAGCGCATCATGAGACTACGCCGGTGATTTCAGCCGTGGGGATGGATTATATAAACTTGCGTAATTTATTGGCGGCCAAAAAGTGGAAAGAAGCCGATGAGGAAACGGCGAGAGTGATGTTGAAGGTGGCGGGTAGGGAGAAAGAAGGATGGCTGGATAGAAAAAGTATTGAAAAATTACCCTGGGAGGACTTGCGTACCATTGACAAACTTTGGGTACAATACAGCGATGGGCGCTTCGGCTTTAGTGTGCAGAATCGTATTTATCAAAGTTTGGGGGGAACTAGGGAATATGATAATGAATTTTGGCAGAAGTTTGGCGACAAGGTAGGTTGGAGAAAAAAGAACGAATGGCTGCACTACAATGACCTCACTTTTGCAGATAGAGCACCAGAAGGACACCTCCCAAGGCGTGGAAGGTCTGGGTCGGACGGTGAGGGTGGTCTAGTAGTCTCTCTTCTCTCGCGTGGAGACTTGTAGACTGTAACATCTAAGCGTTTCAGATTATTATTAACTAGATAAATTAAAGCCACTCGAATAAAATGATAGAAAAAGGTGCAACAAGTGGCAGATCTTTCAATTCCTCAAAAGCCATTGGTGACAAGTTAAGGAAAAAGGGAAATTGTCAAGGGTAGTATTTGCATGGGTCTGGGATCGTGGGAAACTTA
>NZ_JAUBPI010000060.1:0-40090 GCF_036700645.1 Microcoleus sp. S36b_A4
AAACTTATATTTAACTCGGCTTGAAGATATCGATCGCTCTTATTCTTGATGTGCGATCGATTATTCAGCAAGCCCTACTTATTATTAATAGTTGTCCAATTTTCGAGTTGAGGCGCGATAAATTATCTTTGCACTCTCCAGTGGTGTCGATCGACAAACTGCTTACCTCGACTTCCACATTCAGTGAAATCCACAAAGGAATTGTCAAGTTTTCCTCACGTCTGTACAGATGCTTTCTACCTTGTGCCTTCGAGTGACGCCCCATCACCCCCAACTCCTTTCCGCATGAGGGAACAGAGTAAGAGACGGAGGTCGCCGACTGCGACTCTTGGTTACTCAACGCCTGGGTTAGGTTCTAAACCCCAGTGGTGTTTCAGAAAATGGCGGTACATGGTTTCTCGTAGCATCATTTGCTCGTAAAGCTTGACCAAAAACTCCTGAGCTTGTTCGCGGCTCATGTCACTTACCTGTGTTTTGAAGGAACACAGGCTAAATTGCTGTTCCAAAGACAATTCTGCTGGTTGGCTCATGACTTTGACTCCTCTGTAAGTAAAGGTGACTTAAAAGTGAACACCTGGATTAACCAGATTTGTAAGTTGTTTCAGCGATCGACAGTTGGTTTCGGGATGCCCGATGGCCCATCTGGCTTTAGTCTATATTACAAAAGGTAACAATTATTTGACAAAATTACCATCTGTCCTAGGAAATAACTTACTTAGCGATAGAGATGGCGAGATGTCTGCAAAAGTTCCTTCCGCAGGCATATACAAGTCTATCTACTTGTCAAGAGAAAAAAGGCTCAGTACGAACCAAAAGAATTGAAGCCCTTTATACCAAATTCGGCGGAGATTCTCTCAGCGAGGGGGAGATGGGGAGAGGAGAAGAGGGGGAGATGGAGAGATGGGAAAAGGGGAGATTGAAAGATGAGGAGATGACGAGAGGGGGAGATGAGGGGAGCGGAAGAGCGGGAGATTGGGAAAATTTCTATTTCTCTGTTCTCCCCTCTTCCTTCTCCCTTCTTCCGACGGACATCGGACTGAAATCTTTTACATCCGTTACATCCGTTACACAATCCGTTGCCGAACCTTCTTCCTAACTAATTCGAGGACCCGCCATCCTGCGGTGGAGTGGCGACTCCAGGAGTGAAATTGGAACCAGCGGGTGCAGGCGAAACAGGAGGAATGCCCTGAGTTGCCCCAGAGTTGCTAGGCTGCCCAGGAGCCGGGAGAGGGGATTGAAACTGATTCGGATTGAACTGCTGCTGCCCAGGAGTGGGGAGAGGGGATTGAAACTGATTGGGGTTGAACTGTTGCTGCCCCGGAGGCACAGGAGACGGCAGGGGTTGACCGGAATTGCCGATCGCAGGTGCCGCAGGAATGCCAGAATTGGGAAGCGAGGTATTGGGCAATGGGGAGGGAGCCGAACTAGGAAGAGTTGCCAGGGCAACTCTATCGCCCCCTACCTCTCTCAATTTGTCTAAAACCTCGACTACTTTGGCATATCTCGCATTTTGAGGAGCGTACAGCACCATCAACCCCGTAGGATTCTGGCTTTGGAAACTCTTTAAAACTCGATCGAGCTGTTGGTAATTAACAGGCAATTGGTCGATATAAGTTTGCCCGAAATCGTCAATGCTGACAATCAGCATCTCTCGCATCTGCGTTTGTCCAGTCTTCGCTTTAGGCAAATCCACATTAATGGCTTGCTGGCGAGTCAGTTGCAAAGCAGCCAGGAGAAAAAACGTCAGAATGCAAAAGATCACGTCAATTAAAGGCACCAGCTCAATCCGAGCCTCTTCAGCAGGAGTATCTAGATTAATCTTCATCAGTTCTCAGTAGTTTTAATTATTAGAAGGTGAATCTTCAGCCGGATCGGAACCTTTCAATTTCGGCTCCCGATTCCGTTCTCCCGATTCTTGAGAATTGAGAGAACGCCTGTTCAAACCATCTGCACCAAAAGAAGAATTGCTGTATTCTGCACCGGGTGATCGACCCTTAGCATTAGCTGCAGGCCAGTATTGCCTGTAAAGCAATTCCAATTCATTTCCAGCTTTGCGAAATATTTTTGCCTGGTTGAACAAAAAAGCTTGAAATATCCGATAAAACGCCAAGGTAAAAATTGCTACTACCATCCCAGATGCAGTAGTGATCAGCGCCTCGCCAATCCCCAAAGTTACGCCAGTTGTTGCCGCCGTGCCGATGTCGCCCAGACGGATGGAACTGAGCGAGTTAATCAAGCCCAAAACAGTTCCCAGCAAGCCCAGCAAAGGGGCGAGAGCGATCGTAGCTTCTAAGATTTTGTCACCGCGACGCATCGAAGCCAACTCTTCATCGGCTGCAGCTTCAAGTGCGAGTCGAAATAAATCTGGTTCGGGATTGTAGAGCCGCAGGGGTGCAGAAAGAAATCGCCCGATCGGCTGTCGGTTAGCTTGTCTGGCAATCTCGTTAGCCGCCCCCCAATCGCTGCGAGCCGCTTCCAGAATCCGGTTAACAATCTGCTTTTCTTTGCTCAGAAGGCTTGCCCAAAACCACAAGCGCTCGATAATGGTACTCAAAGATAGAATCGATAACACCAACAGGGGCCACATGGCGGGGCCGCCTTTTTGAAACAGTTCTTGAATATTCACAATATTTTTGCTCCTGCAGTACCCGCTAACTTTTGCTTCTGTTCTACTTTTTTTAACAAATCTAAGGCCATTTAATTTTAGCTATTAATGTACTCAGGACTTACGCCCTCGCCACTAAAGAAAGACGGTTTTGTGAAGGGGGCATCGGGGTGCAACGAAGTATTTTCGTGGAGGAAACCCGGTTTCTGGGTAAGTCTTGGTACTGTTGTCTAGTGCTTACGGGCGATGGGCGGCGACTTCCTCACAATTCCTCTAAGTCTTGACACATATCTTGGAGGGACTGGTGTTGAAGGCGGCGGGAAGAGCGGCGATATTTTTTAGTTTGCAGCTTCGGTTCGTAATGCTGGGTACCATCCGACTTGGTTTGCTGCTTCAAACTCGATTCGGCGCTGCTGGAGTTTTGCAGAGCTTGTTGGCGGACGATCGCCTCTTCGAGAAACTGCAAGTAATACTCGTAGCGCTCCCAACCGCCCCGCACTACACAGTTAGGCTCGTCTCGGTGCGAACAGTCGCTAAACTGGCAGCTACCCAAAGCCAGCCTCTGGCGCGCTTCTGGGAAATATTCCGCTAATTCTGAGGGATCGCATTCGAGAGCCGGCTGATTAAAGCCCGGAGTATCGGCCAAGAGTCCGCCGCCGGGGAGTTCAAATAGTTCGACGTGGCGAGTCGTATGGCGCCCGCGGCCGAGTTTGCCAGAAACAGCGTTCACTCGGAGGTTCAGGGCCGGGATCAGTTGGTTGATCAAGCTGGACTTGCCAACCCCAGAAGGGCCACAAATTACCGTTATTTTTCCTTGCAGGTGGTCTTGAAGCAAGTTCGGCAACGCGCTATGTACGGGGTTTAACGGATGTAACGGCTTGACCGAATTTGGAACTTGGGGGTTGTCCTCAGAACTCAGCAGAGATGGCTCTATTTTTTCCACTAAGTCATGGAAAGCTGGTTCCGATTTAGAAACTTCATTTTGACCATTAGCGGGGGGGTCCTGAACTCCTGCACCGCTGCGGACACTAATAAACATTGGTTCGTAGCCCCAGCCTGAAAGCCGATCGCGCCACTGTTCCAACTCCTGGGGCGTGACCAAATCGCATTTGTTCAGGCACAAACTCACTTCTAAACCTGTAGATTCGGCTTTGACTAAAAACCGAGTTAATGATGCGGGATCTAAGTCTGGTTCAGCAAGGGCAAAAACGAGGAGAATGCGATCGGCATTAGCTACAGGCGGGCGGTTGAGTTCTGTTTGGCGCGGGAATACTTCAGAAATTGCACCACGGCGATCAGTCCAGTCCGGTTCGTCTACCACCACGCGATCGCCCACCATCACCTGTTGGCCAATTTTTTTCAGTCGAGTGCGACGAGTGCACAGGAGAGTCGGAGAATCCGCGAGGGGAGCATTTTTCCCGTCAATGGAGACTTCGGGATCTAACCTCACTTGGTAGAAGTTAGCCTGAACAGCAATTACAGTACCCACAATCGAGGGTGAATTCAGGCTCATCCGGCTTCCTTGTCTTCTGGGCGCTGCACTTTCATCGAAAAAAATCCAGAATCCGGCTCATCCGCGACAAATTGCGTTTCGAGAATCTGGTAGCCTTCCATTTTTAGACTATCGGGTACTTGTTCGATCGGCTCCCCAGCATCCAGCCACACCTCCAACACTGCTCCCGGTGCCATTTGCTCCAAGCGCAGTTTAGTGCGGACAAAATTCAGAGGACACGGAGTACCCCGCAGATCGATTTTGGCATCAGGGGATTTGGGATTTTCAATTTTCGATGTTGAATTCATAATGCTTTTTGCAATCTCAAATCCTGAAAGCCTTACTTACTTTTTTAAACAAGTTGCCTGCAAACTGGAGAATCTAAAATTTTCTTTCCAATTGGACACAGACTATTATTCTTTCTGAAAAAAGTGAGCGCAATTGCGCTCACTTTTTTCAGCGCTGCTGAAACGCAATGCCCAGGAAGCGTCCCACCTGAGATTTTTGTGAGCAATTGCCCACATTTTTTTGACAGATACTAAAACAAATGGCTGGGGAATCCTGAAACAGGAAAATTTGACACCAATTGGTGTCAAAAATTGCTTATTTCTGAAACAAATTGCCCAGAAATCCTTCCAAGCCGCCTTTACCGGTACGATCGCCCTTCAGCTTAGCAAGCTGCATCAGCAATTCCCGTTCCTCAGCCGTCACCTTAGTCGGAATGTCAATAGACACCGTAATCAAATGATCGCCACGACTGACGGGATTTCCTAACCGAGGCACCCCTTTTTTCTCAAGAGTAAGAACAGTATTCGCCTGAGTTCCGCTAGGAATCAACAATTCCGTCGGCCCGTCTACGGTTTCCACTTCCAACCGGCACCCCAAAATTGCTTGCAAATAACTAATCTTAACTTCCGAGCTAACGTTAGTGCCGTCCCGCTTAAATAGCGGGTCTTCATTCACCGCCAAGAACACGTAAAGATCTCCGGGCGGCCCGCCCAGTTTGCCGGCATCCCCTTCATTGGAAACCCGTAAGCGAGTACCGTTGTCAACCCCAGCCGGAATTGTGATTTTCAGCTTTTTCATCACTTCTTTCTGGCCCCGGCCACCGCAAGTTTCGCACTTATCCTCAATCACTTGCCCGGTGCCGTTGCAAGTGGGGCAAACTGAAACTTGAGTAAAGCTGCCGAAAGGAGTGCGGGTAGCACGTCGGACTTGACCACTGCCGGTACAAGTCGAGCAGGTTTGTGGTCGGGTTCCCGGTTTCGCGCCAGTCCCGGTGCAAGTTTCGCAGGTTTCTAGATGCTTGATGCGGAGTTCTTTTTCCCCACCAAACACTGCTTCCCGAAAATCCAGCCGCAAATCTAGGCGCAAATCGTCTCCGCGCACCGGCCCACTGCGCCTGCGACCTTGCTGTTGTTGGCCGACACCTCCCTGAAAGCCCTGAAAGAAGCTTTCAAAAATATCGGCAAAGCTGTCACCAAAGTCTTGGAACCCAGGTGCCCCTGCACCGCTGACGCCTGCTTCACCGAAACGGTCGAAACGAGCACGGGTTTCGGGTTCTGAGAGGACCTCGTAGGCGCGGTTAATTTCTTTAAACCGCTCCTCGGCACCGGGTTCTTTGTTGACATCTGGATGGTATTTGCGAGCTAGGCGGCGGTAAGCACGCTTAATTTCTTCTTTGTCTGCGCTGCGAGAAACGCCTAATATTTCATAGTAATCACCGGCCATAGAGCTGCTTGCCTGGAGGTAAATAACAAAAAGTGTACGAAAAAGAAACGGGCGACCTTTCCTGAAATTACATATTAAAAATCAAAAATTCTCATTGTCAATTTTTAACTTTTAATTTTTAGCTTTTCAGTTTTAAAGGAAAGGATTCATATCATCAACTTCTGGTTCGGGAACCTTCTGTTTTTGTTTTGACTGTGGACTTGGCTGTGGCCTTGGCTGTGGACTTGGCTGTGGATTTGACTGTCGTTTTGACTGTCGCTCCGGCTTTGGTTCCGGCTTTGGTTCCGGCTTTGATTCCGGCTTTGATTCCGGCGCCACCAGCAGCTCTTCTTTCAGCAAAATGCTGTCGTCGTCCGCTTTAACATCTTCTGGTTCTGATGATTCTACTTCTGACATCATCTCGCTTTCAACAACAGCTCCTGACGGGGCTACCCCGCTGCGGGCTTGGTCGTAGACTGCTGTCCCCAGCGAGTATAGCAGTTGCTTGAAAGATTCGATTGCGGGCGTGAGTTCCTCGACTGTGATGTCGGGGTTAGTCATCGCTGCCCGCAAGGCTGCTGCGGCTGTTTCCGCTTCGGCCTTGAGCTCGTCACTCAGCAGTTGCGCGTTGGTTTTTAAAGTTACACCACAATTATAGACGAGGGAGTCAGCTTGATTTTTGAGTTCGACGAGTAGAGCGCGCTTGATGTCCTCATCGGCGTAAAGTTCGGCTTCTTGTCGCATCCGCTCGACTTCGGTTTCGCTCAATCCCCCTGTATTGGAAATTTGGATGCTTTGTTCTTTTCCGGTTCCTTTGTCTTCAGCAGCCACTTTGAGAATCCCGTTGGCATCGATTTCAAAGGTAACTTCGATTTGAGGTACGCCGCGGGGGGCTGGGGGAATGCCTTTGAGCAGGAACTTGCCGAGACTTTTATTGTCTTTAACTAATGCCCGCTCGCCTTGGAGTACGTGAATTTCTACCGAGGTTTGTCCGTCTGCCGCCGTGCTGTACATTTGCGATCGGCTGGTGGGAATAGTTGTATTGCGCTCGATTACTTTGGTGAACACCCCGCCCAAGGTTTCGAGTCCCAGGGAGAGCGGCGTCACATCTAGCAGCAGCAAGTCTTTGACTTCACCACCCAACACCCCGGCTTGAATTGCCGCGCCTACGGCTACAGCTTCGTCGGGATTGACGGATTTATCGGGAGAAACACCCCCAAAATACTTGCTAATTGCCTTTTGAACTGCCGGAATCCGGGTTGAGCCTCCGACTAAAATAATCCTGTCTATGTCTTTGGGGGTCAAACTTGCGTCTTTGAGGGCTTGAGTCACCGGATCGATCGTTGCTTGCACCAAATGAGCCACCAGTTTTTCAAACTGAGCTTTGGAGAGTTCCATTTCCAAATGCTTCGGCCCTTTCTCGTCAGAAGAGATGAAGGGCAGATTGATTGAGGTAGATTCCCGGTTGGAGAGTTCGATTTTCGCTTTTTCCGCAGCTTCTCGGAGGCGCTGCAAAGCCATTTTATCTTGTGAAAGGTCACTGCCTTCTTGAGTGCGGAAAGCTTCTACCAGCCACTGTACAATGCAGTCGTCAAAGTCATCTCCTCCGAGATGGTTGTTACCGGAGGTAGCGTTGACTTCAAAAATTCCGTCTCCCAGTTGCAGGATCGAAACGTCGAAAGTACCGCCGCCTAGGTCAAAGACCAAGATTTTCTGTTCTATATTTTGCTTGTCCAGCCCGTAGGAAAGGGCTGCCGCTGTCGGTTCGTTGACGATCCGCAGGACTTCTAGGCCTGCGATCGTACCGGCGTCTTTAGTAGCTTGCCGTTGGGCATCTGTGAAGTAGGCTGGCACTGTAATCACGGCTTGGGTAACAGTTTGTCCCAAATAAGCTTCAGCATCTTGCTTGAGCTTTTGGAGTACCATTGCCGAGATTTCTTGGGGAGTGTGAACCTTGTTCCGAATTTGGACGTTAACGGTATCGTCTTTGCCTCTTATGCAGGTATAGGGAGTCCGCGCTCGTTCTTCTTCCGTGTCGTCCCACCGCCGTCCGATAAATCGTTTGATACTGTAGACAGTATTTACAGCATTAGTTACAGCTTGTCGCTTGGCTAGTTGACCTACTAAGCGATCGCCCGCCTTGCCGAATCCTACTATACTCGGAGTTGTGCGGCCGCCCTCGGAATTGGCGATCACGACGGGTTTACCGCCCTCTAACACAGCTACGCAACTGTTAGTTGTGCCTAAGTCAATTCCAATAATTTTTCCCATAGCGCCTCATAAAACTTTGTGGGATGTTTGGAAATCTCCAACTACAGGTTGGGAGATGAAAAACGACTCAGCTTGTTTAAACAAGCATTCCCAGACTAGATTTGTAGGAAATAAACTTGATGTCCTAAAGCAGTATCAAAGACTGGTAAAAACATTTTTCAGAATTTTTGGATAAACCGCTGACCTGCTTTTAGTCATCTTTAATTAAAAAGAAGTTGGTGAGTCGGCCACCTTGGACCCCCCGAATTCTATTCGGGGGTCAGTGACTTTAAGGAATGCAGTAGCTTGTCTCCCGATTAACCTTCTGAACTATCGGGATTTTCATCTGAGGCTACCACAGATAGCCCAGCCGCTGCAACTTTCACTTTGGCGTGCCGCAAGACGCGATCGCCCAGAATGTAGCCGCGTTCTAGTTCTTGGATAATTGTTCCTTCCTCGTGTTCGTCAGTTGGCTCGCTCAGCAGAGCTTCGTGGAGGTTGGGATCAAACTGTTCGCCTTCGGGGCGCATCGGAGAAACCCCGATTTGCTTGAGGCTATCTACCATTTGCTTGTAAACGCTTTGGTAGCTTTTGTGAATGTTCATTTCGCCGTCGGTTTGCGGCTTGATGTGCGATCGAGCGCGCTCGAAATTGTCAATTACCGGCAACAGGGGTTTGATCGTGAGACACCTTGCCTGTAAATCTAGCTCTTCTTTTTCCTTTTGGGTACGCCTGCGGAAGTTATCAAAATCTGCTGCTAGGCGGAGATTTTGATTTTTCAGTTCTTCTAGTTGAGCGGAGGCGACTTGCAACTGAGTTTTTAAAGCCTCTTTTTCCTCGGTTACCTGTGCCAGTTCCTTCTTCCAAGGCTCCGCCGCATCTGCAGTCGGACTGTTGGTTGAACTGCCGGTGACGGTAGGCCCCGATGCGTTTGCTGGGGTGCGATCGCCCTGAGCACTTTGATAAGCTCGAGCAAGTTCGAGCTCCCAATCCGCCGATTCATTCGAGTTTCCCGATGCCGCCGGATTTTCGCTTGCCATTGGCGAACCCTCTGGGGTGGTTTCCCCAGTTGAGCTAGGATCTTGATCTTGCTGTTTTTCCTCGTCAATCATAAAAGCTGCGCGACAGAACCCTATCAATTCTAGCAGATACAGTTAACCCGGTAAATCTAGAGGACTCAAATTTACTGTGTATGGCACAATGTGAAAAGAGGAAATCTCGCCATCTCTGGAGACATTGCTTAAAGCTTTCCATAAAATATTCAAAGGCCAGTTTAGATATTTACGTATAAAATCGTTGCCACCATGGGGGCAACCCAACGTTTGTTGGTTCCTCATTTTTAATTAATCCAATCACCTTTACAACATTTTTTTAAGTATATTTTGCTTTCAAGTCAACTACCTGATTTCC
The DNA here is from genome assembly GCF_036700645.1 of Microcoleus sp. S36b_A4. Classification (NCBI taxonomy): domain Bacteria; kingdom Bacillati; phylum Cyanobacteriota; class Cyanophyceae; order Oscillatoriales; family Microcoleaceae; genus Microcoleus; species Microcoleus sp. S36b_A4. Next base: position 9,468 of record NZ_JAUBPI010000060.1, read on the forward strand.
GACTTAGGAGGCTTGATGTTTCAAGGTTGACTTAAAACGATCGTGACTTTAAGTTATCATCGCTCAGGCTGTTTTAGTCGCAACCTAAAGGTAGATTTTTTTACCATTTGCTGAGTTTCCCAAGTCGGGAGAAAGAGGAATTTGTATTGAGTGACTAAGTAGTTAGCTGTGTGCTTTTGTGACTCAGATACTAGGTTGTTAATCTGGATGCGAATTGAGGCTGTGGTTTTTCTGATTTACTAACGCCGAAGTAGCTTGAAGGATCGAATTTTTGCCAGCCAAATGAGAGAGATTAGTTGGTTTTGATCCGATGCTCATCTGTAAATACAATTGATATCTAATTTGCCTCTTTCCAAGATTTTTGAACCGTCCAGCTTACGTCATAAAGGTTCGGACACCAGGGTAGAATCAAAGTAATATTTACTGACCCAAAACTAGAGTAGCTCCAAATTTGCCCTGGGAATTCATGCAGCCGACGATCGGGCAGTGACCGATCGCAGATAATTAATCAAAATATATTTCACAAGGGTGATCGAGGCTTTCGTAAAAGCTATCATCACAGAACATAGCTCATCTTTAATTTAGTACAGCTAACCGCGCCACCACGGATGGTGTAATTTGAGCAAACAATTTGGGAAAATAGAATTAGCCTGGGAAGGGGGCACACCCCGCCCCGCTTTTCTCTCCCGGTACGGGGAATCCCCAAGTGATGTACCCTGACGCTATAACGAGAGTATCCCGCAAGTTAATCAAATAAGTAAGCAACTTAGCACTCAACGAACAAGATTTGATGACAAGCATCGGCAAACCCCTCCAATGTCTCGTCAATTTGTGGACGAAGCTTAGAGGTGACTACGAGCTTACACTTGAGAGATAGGGATTGAGCAAGAACATGATAGCTGATCCATAAGCAAAGAATACGGGGGTTAAAACCCCGCGTTGGTTTTCCTCTCAGCACTCTTTGTGACTGAGTTTCCCACCTATTGAGTGTTTTTTATGACTAGCACATCCGCGCCTCGATCCACATCGATAGTTGCTCTAAGCGTTTTTACTCCGGCTCTCACCAAGATGATTCAGTCGGGTTACGTCAACGGCGAGCAAGTCAAGCAAGCTCAAATTGAAAGCCAGAAGTCGGGCAAGCGTTTGACGGAGGTATTAGAAGCACTTACCGGGCAGCCGTTACCCCCAGAATTGCTGCGACTTTACAAGAAGCAGCAGATGTTTGAACGGAAGATAGTCTACGGGGTTGAAGCATTTGACCCGGAGATGAGCGAAATGTCTAACGAGCAACTGGGACTTATGCTCGAGACGTTGAAGATTTCGATCGACATTTGTCACCAAGGTCGGTTTTTACCCGTAGCGAAGACTGAAACTGAGCCGGCGGCGGTTTTAGTGGCAATGGTAGATCCCGACAACCTCAACGCCATAGAAGATTTGCGGCGGATTTTACAGCCTCATGGCTTGGCTTTGCAGCGGCGAGTGATTACGCCGGACGACTACCAGGATATTACTTCTGCTTACCAAGACGAACAAGTTAAGAGGGAAGCTAAAAAAGCTGAAATCGAAAAGCAGAGAAAGATGGATTTAGGGGAGGGAGATTTTGGCGAGCTCTCGCTAGAAGAGGAGAGTAGCGACCAAGAAGACCTCGCTAACACCTTGGACGATGCAGAGGCCGCTCCCGTAATTAAGGCAGTCAATATCATTTTGGCTAAAGCTTTGTCGGAAAAGGTGTCTGACATCCACGTAGAACCTCAAGAAGAGTTCATGCGGATTCGGATGCGGAAAGACGGGGTACTGCAAGAGTATTTCCGGTTTCCCAAGCAGGTAGTCGCATCGATTACCGCTCGTTTCAAGATTATTGCCAACCTGGATATTGCCGAACGCCGACAAGCTCAAGACGGCCGCATCCGCCGGGTGTTTGAGGGACGCACGGTGGATTTCCGGGTGAACAGCTTGCCTTCCCGATACGGCGAAAAAATCGTGCTGCGGATTTTGGACAGTTCCAGCACTCAGTTGGGTTTGGGTTTGTTAATCTCCGACGAAGAAACTTTGGCTTTAGTGCGAGAAAGTGCTAGCCGTCCGTTCGGACTGATTTTGGTGACGGGGCCGACGGGTTCGGGCAAGTCAACTACTCTGTATTCGATTCTGGCGGAACGGAACGATCCGGGGGTTAATATCAGTACGGCGGAAGACCCGATCGAATATGCTTTGCCAGGAATTACGCAATGTCAAGTAATTCGGGAAAAAGACTTGACTTTTTCCAACATTCTGCGGGCATTTTTGCGGCAAGACCCTGACGTGATGCTGGTGGGGGAAACGCGGGACAAGGAAACGGCAAAAACTGCTCTGGAAGCTGCTTTGACGGGACACTTGGTGCTGACGACGCTGCACACGAACGACGCGGCTGGGGCAGTCGCGCGTTTGGCCGAAATGGGCGTAGAACCCTTCATGGTTTCGGCCGCTCTGTTGGGCGTGTTGGCTCAGCGTCTGATGCGGCGCGTTTGCGACAAATGCTGCATTCCTTACCAGCCTACTGCCGCAGAACTCGGCAAGTACGGTTTGTCGGCTTCTCAAGAAATTGATCTGACTATTTACAAAGCCAACACCATACCGGTGGAGGAAAGGAAGGAACTGGCAGAACGCGAGCAACTTTGTCGGAAGTGCGGCGGCCTAGGCTACAAAGGACGGGTAGGGGTTTACGAGTTCCTGAAAAATACTGAGCGGCTTCAAACTCTGATCACTCAAGGAGCTCCCACAGAGCAAATTAAGGAAGCAGCAGTAGAAGAAGGGATGAAAACGCTGTTGGCTTACAGCTTGCAATTGGTGCGAGAAGGCGCGACTACCTTTGAAGAAGTCGAGCGGGTGACGTTTACAGACTCTGGCCTGGAGGCTGAAATGAAAGCCAAACGCAAGCAGGGACTTACCTGCAAAACTTGTCAGGCGGAATTGAAGCCGGAGATGCTGGATTGTCCGTACTGCTTGACGCCACGCTTTTTGGATTGATTCAGCAGCAGTTAACTGTTGACTATTAACTGTTGACTGTTAACTGAGCTAGATTGGTCAATAACTATCAATTTGATCGAGGAGAGGTATCTATGGGTCTGATGATTGAAGACGTACTGGAGTCCCTGGTAGAGCAAGGGGGTTCGGACATACACATCCAAGCGGGCGCGCCTATATTCTTCCGAGTCAGCGGTAAACTAACTCCTCAGACGCAATACGGCGACATTCTGTCTGCTGAGGAAGTGCAGATCCTGATTTTCCAAATGCTCAACAATATGCAGCGCAAGCAGTTGGAAATGGAGTGGGAACTCGACTGCGCTTACGGCGTTCGGGGATTGGCTCGGTTTCGCGTCAATGTCTACCGGGAGCGGGGTGCTTGGGCTGCTTGTATGCGGGCTCTGGCTTCTAAGATTCCTAACGCCGATGCTTTAGGCGTGCCGCAGATTTTGCGGGATCTGACTGAAAGACCCAGGGGTATGCTGTTGGTGACGGGACAAACGGGTTCCGGGAAAACTACTACGATGGCGGCGTTGTTGGATCTGGTCAACCGGACGCGGGCGGAACATATTCTAACAGTTGAAGACCCGATCGAATATGTGTTTCCTAATATCAAGAGTTTGTTTCACCAGCGCCAAAAGGGCGAAGATACTAAGAGCTTTGCTAATGCACTGAAAGCTGCTTTGCGCGAAGATCCTGATGTAATTCTGGTGGGGGAAATGCGGGATTTGGAAACGATCGGTCTGGCAATTTCGGCTGCAGAAACGGGTCACATGGTGATGGGAACGCTGCACACGAATTCGGCGGCTGCAACGATCGATCGGATTTTGGACGTGTTCCCGCCCATTCAACAACCTCAAGTTCGCGCCCAGGTGTCTAACTCTTTGGTGGGAATTTGCAGCCAAAATTTGGTAATAAAAGTTGGGGGCGGCCGCTGCTGCGCTATGGAAATCATGGTAAATACTCCAGCTATGGCTAACTTGATCCGGGAGGGCAAAACTCCGATGATTTACTCCCAAATCCAAATGGGGGCCAAATTGGGTATGAGGACGATGGAAATGGCCCTCGCTGAACTTTACAAGAGCGGTAAAGTCACTTGGGAATCCGCAATGGCCAAGGCTTCTAAGGCTGACGAACTCGAACGCTTGATCGGCCCGGCACCTGTTGGTAGCGCCCCGGTAAAAGCTCATTAATTCCGTCAGCAGTCATTAGTCATTAGTTATTAGTCATTGGTCATAAGTCAGTTAGCCGTTGACCGTTGTTATTAATTATGGGTAACAACTAACAACTAACAACTAACAACTGACAACTAACAACTAACAACTGACAACTAACAACTAACAACTGACAACTGACAACTGACAACTAAGTTTTAATAAATTTTCAGAGGTGAGCTGTGGCTACCAACGTTATCCGACAAAAACCGAAAGGTGGCTTTGATTTCAGTAAGATTCAGGAGCAAATTGAATATAACCTTACCAGTCTTACTGTTAAGGATATGGCTATTTTTGCTCGTCAGTTTGCGGCTATGTTTAATGCAGGGGTGGCGATCGTTAGATGCCTTTCCGTGCTGCACGAGCAGTGTTCTAATGCTAAGTTGAAGCGAGCGCTCAGGAGCATGAATGCTGACGTGCAGGAGGGGATAAACTTGGCAGAGGCGATGGCTAAGTTTCCTGATGTTTTTGACCAACTGTTTATCAGTATGGTGGCGGCGGGAGAAGTCGGGGGGGTGCTAGATGAAACCCTAGACCGTCTGGCTGTGATGATGGAAAAAAACCACAAGACGGAGGCTGAAATTAATTCGGCGATGTCTTATCCGAAGACTGTGTTCTTTATTGCGATCGTGATTTTTTTCGCAATGACCATATTCTTGCTACCAACTTTCGCTAAAATCTTTAAGGATATTGGTGCAGATTTGCCAGCTTTTACGCTGTTTATGTTGGCAATTAGTGCATTTTGTACGGCTTGGCCTCCCATCCAACAGGTAACAGTTATTGGGGTAATTGTGGCGCTCAAAATTGCCTTCGATATGTACTACAAAACTCCCATAGGTCACTTACAAATTGATAGGATTGCGATGAAGTTGCCGATTTTTGGAGATTTGATCGAAAAATCTGCTGTGGCTCGGTTTTGCGTGATATTTGGGTCGCTGACGCGATCGGGCGTGCCAATTCTCAATTCTTTGGAAATTGTGCGAGATGTGGCGGGGAATCAGGCGATATCTAATGCGATCGAATATGCGAGACAGGAAATTCAAAGCGGTGGCATGATCAGTATTGCTTTGCAAGAACAAGCTGTTTTTCCGTCTTTGGCCATTCAAATGATGGCAATTGGCGAGGAGACAGGGGAACTTGACAAGATGCTGATGAAAGTTGGCGCTTTCTATGAAACGGAAGTGGAAGAAGCAGTAAAAGGACTTACCAGTATGCTAGAACCTCTGATGATTGTCGTCGTCGGTGGCATCGTAGGTTCGATTTTGCTCTCGATGTATCTGCCGATGTTCGCAGTGTTCCAGAAGCTGTAAAAAAGGGCTAATGAGTTATTAGTTATTAGTTAGTAGCAATTAACGCCTGACCAATGACTATTTCAATCGTCCCCAGGCTCTGCCTGGCCAGACTTTTGGAGGAGGCACATCCTCGATTAAAAGGAGAAAACAATTTGGAGGCTCTGCCTCCAAATCTTCCTTACCAGGGTCTTTCCATTGGTGACAAGTTACGAAAATGTCACAAAAGTCAAGTAGGATAAGCAGACAGATTTAAATGCTGCCTAATCCTGGCTTTACGCTTCAGGGTAAACGCATCTTAATTTGAACCCAAAATATACTACAGTTAAATCCGAATCAATTTCAAAGTAGTTATTGTAGTTTATGGGTGCTATCAATGGAGAAAGGTTTGACTCAAACTTTAAATCACCAACAAAACAAACAGATTCATTGCCTGGGGCGAATATGTTAAATGCCAGTTTTTTAGAAGAAAATTTTGCCAATTTGAACGATCCCAGAATATAAAGAATAAAAAATATTCAGAGATTTTACAGGGTAATCGCATCTTAATTAATCTATAATGATCAGGGAAATTTTTAAAATATTTGACAGCATCATTCAAGCGCAGCTCGTAAACTAAGGAATGAAAGTTGAGTGTGATGCTGATAGCCAGCTAAGCACGCTCGCTGGGGTTCCACCTCGTTGATTTATCTCCATCACGTGCTTTTGTCTAGGGCGTGTTTTCAAACTATAACCACAACACAATCCAGGCGATCGTAATCATGGCTGTATAATTGGCAGTCAGCTTCTTATATCGAATAGCGTCCGACTCCATTGCTTGAGTCGCTTGATAGCACGTTCCACAATGTTTCGTTGGCGCTAGATTTGACGGCAGCCTTTTTCCATCTGCCTGAGTGAGGGATACCTGCCGGGAGTCCATTCCCCGTTTAACTGCTTGTTGGTCGCCGATCGCGTCTCCACCGCAGCCCTACATCTGGCAGGTGCATTTTCTGTCATTTGTCAAGTACAATTTATACCAAATCAAATGTGATTACCCTGCACTCATAACCAATAAATATGGTTCACTTTAACGTTGCCTTTCAACACTTTAATTCCTTCACCGACATTACCCTATCCCTGGCGAAAACTTTACACCAAATGGGAATTCCTATTTCGGTCGCACCTTCAACAATAGCCTCTCACCTCAGCCGCAATTCGACAGCAGAAGAAAATGACCTGCTAGCGAAGTGGATGAACACCACACCCTCAGATTTATTTCAGATCAAATGGTCTCATTATTGGAAACCTTATTTTTTAAAAGAACTCAACGGACATCTCAACTTAGAACTTTTTGCTATCAATTACGAATTCGCCCAAAACCATGATGATTATGATTACTGGATTTACGATGCTGTTAACACTTCATCCCACAAACTAGCCGTCAGCCAATACTCTAAAAACGTTTTAATCAAAGCTGGATGTCCGGCTGCTAACGTATCAGTCATGCCTCTAGGTTTCAACCCTTTAATCTCGCAACTCTATTTTCCCCGATCTCCAAAAAAACAAAAAGATGTAACACATATTCTGCACATGACCAATTCTTTTGATTTCTATAGATTTGGCACGGATCTGGCTATTCAAGCTTTTTGTGAAGAGTTTAAAGATGATTCTAAGGTAGAGTTAATAATCAAAGATGGAGGGAAAAATCCCGATGTTATAGTGGAACATCTCGCCAATATCGAAAAGCAGCTCGGCAAGTTAAAGGCAAAAATTCTGATCATCCCTAAATTTTATAATAAAGCAGAACTAGCTGATTTATACTTGTCAGCCGATGCTTTTTTAGCTCCGTTTCGCGGGGAGGGTTTTGCGATTAAAATTTTAGATGCCTTTGCAGCAGGTTTGCCCGTTGCTATGACTATGTATGGTGGCCCGACTGAGTACGCCAATGTTGAAAACTGCTATCCCATTGCTTACGATCTAACTCCCGTAGGAAACTGTTACGATACTCAGTATCTACAAATCAGAAATTCTCCTCAGTGGGCAGAACCAAATGTTCAGTCTGTTCGCGAACAGTTGCGAAAAATTGTTGAAGACCCGATGCGTTTTCACGTAGCTCAAAAAGCTAGAGAGACGGCGGATTTATTTAATTGGGAAACTGCCGCTCAAAAATTGCTAAAATTAATGCGACAATTGTTTTAGGAGCCGAAATTATGGGACTCGAACGCAAAATGTTTAGGGGAATGTTTTCTCCGGGGGAGGTGGTACGATTGAAACAGCCTTGTTTTACTCCCGGGCGATTGTTTGAGCCAGGAAAATATAACGCTGATGAGTTGCCGGATATCGCTTTTGATATGGGTTTGGTAGACCATTTGCCACGAGTAAAAGGCAACAGTTCCGAAAATCTCAATGCCCAGAACCCGCCAGAGCAAAACCTTGAGGACTAAACTCCCTTTGGCAGTAAGGACTTCAGTCCTAAAAATCCCTGTTTGTAGTAAGGACTTTAGTGCTGAGAATTAAAATAAATAATCAAAGACTCAAGTCCTGACTGCAAAAAAGATAAAGCCAGTTTAACCATTTTGCTCTATCTGGGAAATTAACTCTTTCAAAACTTGACTAGCTTGATCGTTCTCAATCTGACAAGTTCCGGCATTCTGGTGTCCACCGCCACCATACCTTAACATTAACTCCCCAATATTAGTTTTAGAAGTTTTGTTAAAGATTGACTTGCCAACTGCGAAAACAGTATTTTGTTGTTTCAGTCCCCAAAGTACGTGAATCGATATATTGCACTGAGGGAACAAAGCATAAATTACAAAACGATTCCCCGCGTAAATGACCTCTTCGTTACGCAAATCCAAAACAACTAAATTATTATAAACTTTGGCGCATCGCTGTATTTGCTCTTTAAATTTTTCTTCTTGCTCGAAGTAGAGGTCTACTCTTTCTTTTACATCAGGAAGCTGCAAAATCTCATCGATGGTATGATTTTTGCAGTAATCGATTAACTGCATCATTAACTGATAATTGGAAACCGTAAATTCTTTAAACCTTCCCAAGCCAGTTCGGGCGTCCATGATGAAGTTTAACAACACCCATTCTTGTGGATGCAGAACCTCTTCTTGGGCAAATTGAGCGGAATCTGATTTGTCAACGGCTGCCATCATCGCCTCAGAAATATCAGGAAACTTTGCTTTGCCTCCATAATATTTGTACAGTACCCTAGCTGCTGAAGCTGCATAGGGATCGATGATGTGGTTAATTTTGATTTTCTCGTGTCTAAGAGTTTCGCTGAAATGGTGATCGAAAGCTAGATGAACTCCATCAACATAGGGTAAATTGGTGCTAATATCGTTATTTGTTATTTCGATTTTCCCATCCTGCATATCTTTAGGATGCACGAATTTAATCTCGTCGATCATATCGAGTTCTTTGAGCAAAACGGCACAGACAAGACCGTCAAAATCGCTGCGGGTGACTAATCTGTATTTTTTAGTGAGTGGCATATGCTTCTGTGATAGGGAGGAACTGATCACCAGCTAATATAACGTATTACCCGATCGCTTTCCAATATGAACGCAGACCCTTACGCTTGGATAGAGAAGGCCCTAGACACAGTTCGCCGTGCCGATTGGTATCGATCGCCACAATCGATCGACAGTTCCCCTGGGCCTGTGGTAAAGTTATCGGGCCACAGCCTGATTAACTTTGCCAGCAACGATTATCTCGGACTTGCAGGGGATGACAGGTTAATTCAAGCTGCTATGACTGCAACTAAGGAATTTGGTACGGGTGCGACGGGTTCGAGGTTGGTCAGCGGACACCGCGATTTGCACCGACAGCTAGAACAAGCTATTGCTAATTTAAAACGAACTGAAGATGCTTTAGTATTCAGTTCGGGATATTTGGCGAATCTAGGGGCGATCGCATCCGTTGTCGGCAAGCGCGATTTGATATTATCTGACAAGTACAACCATTCGAGCCTGAAAAACGGAGCAACACTCAGCGGTGCAACTGCCATAGAGTACAGTCATTGCAATCTTGAGGATTTAACAGCAAAGTTAGAGCAAAATCGCGCGAGATACCGCAAGTGTTTAATTATTAGCGATAGCGTTTTTAGCATGGATGGGGATCTGTGTCCGCTGCCACAGTTGTTGGCTGTGGCCGAAACCTTTAACTGCATGGTATTAGTAGATGAAGCTCACGCTACAGGAGTTTTCGGTGCTAGCGGTGCCGGTTGTGCAGAACATTTCGGGTGTACGGGAACACCACTGATTCAAGTGGGTACACTCAGCAAAGCTTTGGGAAGTTTAGGTGGTTACGTTGCGGGTTCTGCTGCTTTAATTGATTTTCTGCGTAATCGAGCTGCGACTTGGATTTATACTACAGCACTGACGCCTGCTGATGCGGCGGCTGCTTTGGAAGCTGTGAGGATTGTACAGCAAGAACCAGAACGCCGAGTTCGGTTGCGCCAAAATATCGAAACTTTCAAATATTGCGCGATTACCAATCACCAATTACCAATTAGCAATTCCCTCTCCCCAATTTTCAGTCTTCCGTTAAAAGATGCAGCCTCCGCTTTAACAGTGGGCAGCAAACTCAAGGACATGGGTATTTTTGCTCCGGCGATTCGGCCTCCGACTGTAAGCGTGAGTCGAATTCGGATTTCGCTGATGGCAACTCACGAGCTCGCACACATTCAGCAGTTGGGAGAGGCGCTGAAGCAAGTTTTGAGTTTTGAGTAAATGTAGGGTGCGTACCGCGCACCGCTTGACTAAATGTAAATGTTGGGCATCGGGCATCGGGCATCGGGCATCGGGCATTGGGCATCGGGCATCGGGCATCGGGCATCGGGCATCGGCCTAATGACTTCTGATTGTCAAGATATCGCTATTGACTTATGACCAATCTTATACAGGAGTTTTGTCGATCGGTCAACAACTGTAAATTTTTTGTAAATTTAGATACTTTTTGGAATTTAGCGCTATATTAGAGAAGTAGCAGGTACACCAAATTTAATATAAGGAACGTCCACCATGAACACAAATCGTCAAAACGTAAAAAAAGTAGCAGAAACCCACCGGGCTAACATTCACAAGCAACTGATGCACCGCATAGAAGTAGCGAGATCCAGTGGCAATCAAGATTTGGTTCGGGTGCTTGAAGAGGAAATGAGACAGCTTTAAAGAAGCTGCAACTAGAATTTGCCCGTAGTTTGGTTTAGAGGGTTGTGCGAGAAATGCAGAATTCCGGCAACCGCTACCTGTGAAGTTTTGACTCCTCTCTTAGTTGGTAGGAAAAATCCCGGTTTCTTGAAGAAACCGGGATTTTTTATTGAGAAGGAAGAAGAAAGAGGAAACACTCCTGTACGCACAAACTCTATCTGTAGAGTGCGCCTCGTCCCAAAAAGATTTGCCAAAAATAGAATGTTATGTCGGTAAGTTGAATCAGATATTTATGAATTTGCTGAGCAATGCGATTCATGCCTTGAATTGCTATGACCAAAAACGCACCTCCGAGCAAATTAAAAATGACCATGGTACGATTACGATTTGTACTTCTATGCTGAATTAGGATGGGGTAAGAATCGGTGTGAAAGACAATGGGCTGGGAATAACAAGCTAGGCAAGAACCCATCGATTTAGTCCTTTCTTTACAACTGAACCTGCGGGTCAAGACACTGGTTTGGGATGATCTGATTACCTATCAGATTATGGTGGAGAAGCGCGGCGGAGATTTGAAGTGTTTATCACAGCCAACAGAACCGGGTGCATAATTTGTGATTGAGATTCCCATTAGGCTGAATAATCGGGTAGAGATGAAAGAAATTTAAGGGGAATTAAACAAAAAATTAGGGGAAAGCCTGGTAAAGTCTATAATCGCGATCGCACTTCCCCAATTTCTCTGTAATTTCTGAAGTCTCCCAAACACCGGACGACCTCGCTGAAGCCCTCAATAGTAGATTTTCAGTGGTTTGTCAACTTGTCAGTGTCCCGCACTGGTTAAGGTGAGGCGTGAGGGCGCGATCGCGCCCTCACCATGTGCCAATTGCGTAAGTTTTGAACTAATAATTAAGGACTAATGACTAATGATTATCTTCCTCCGACGACGACATTTTTAATCCGCAAATGGGGACCGCCGACGCTTACTGGCAAACCGCTCTGGCCATTTTTACCACAACCGCCGTAAGCATAAACCGAGTCGTTTCCTATAGACTCAATATCCTTTAAAGTCTGAAATACATTGCCACTTAAAGTGACATCGCTCACCGGTTCGGCTAATTTGCCGTCGCGAATCATGAACCCTTGAGCCGCCGCAAAGGTAAACATTTCGCCGTTGGTTTGTCCTCCCAACATCCGCACTGCATAAACTCCTTCGTCAATGTCCGCAACCATTTCGTCAAAAGAATGTTCGCCAGACTCGATCGCAGTATTAGTCATCCGCACCAAAGGCATAAAAGTAGCACTCAGAGCCCTGGCATTTCCCGTCGGACTTTCGCCCATTTTGCCCGCAGTCTCGCGATTGTGCATTCGAGCCGCTAAAACTCCATTTTTAATTAAATGCTTGCACTGAGCCGGCACACCTTCGTCGTCATATTTTAAAGTTCCCGGTAATCCCGGCACAGTTGCGTCGTCAATTACATTTAATTGTTCGATCGCCACAGGCTTGCCCAAAGTCAACAATTCCTGCATTTTTGGGTTTTCGTAAATGCCGTCTGCTTCCGACAAATGCCCGAAAGCTTCGTGAATAAAAACTCCCGACAAATAAGGGTCTAAAATCACCGGATACTGACCGCCTTTCACCGATTTTGCCTCTAGTTGGCCTACAGCTCGAACGGCAGCACTTTTAACACGATCTTCAATATTTGTCAAGACATTGTAATCCGATCGCGAGTGAATCGACTCAAACCCTTGGCGGACGACACCACCCTCGCCACGGGCGATCGCCCCGAAACGCCCGGTCACGTCCAAGCGCTCTTGAGCGATGCAAGTACCTTGAGAATTCACAAAATAAGTAATCCCAAATCTGTCGCTGTAACCTGCCATTGTCGTCTGAATTCGTGGGTCATAATCTAACAGCAACTGATTATAAGATTCGAGCAATTTCCGCTTTTCGGCTAGAGTAATAGAGCGCGGGTCGCGGCCCAATTCCACCGCTACATAATCTTGAATCGGGGTGACATCTGCTAGTAGAGTTTTTTCGCTGCCAACCAAACGAGACTGCACTACAGCTTCTTCAATGCGGTCTTTTAACTCATCTAAACCGTTAAAAGTTACAAAACTCCAGCCACCTTTGTGACAGGCGCGGATGCCGCCGGCGAGACTAAAACTGCGGTTGACAGCATCTAACTGAGGGCCGCGAAAACTAATCGCAGTTGACTCGCTTTGTTCGAGGCGAACTTCTAGATAATCTACGCGATCACGGTAAGGTGCGATCGCTTCCATCAACTGTTCTTGCATCAAATTGCCCCTATGAATGATTAGCCGTAGCGCTGAAAAAAATTATTGCTAATCCTATTTTAGCTAATAACTCCCCTCTTTCGGGTGCGCGTTCCCCCACCGCTGTGGTGGGGGATTATGGCGCGCCCTACCCGATCGAGGGCGAGTCAACCAATTTTAGATTTTAGATTTTAGATTTTAGATTGATCCCGTCCTAAGCCTGCGAAGGAATGAACCCGCGAGCTTTTTAGGAAAGATGCAAAGCTTTTTAAAGTCTCCGTCCTGAGTCTGCGAAAGAATGAATCCGGGGGCTTATGACCACATTACTTTCGGTCAGTCGATTGTAGATTTAAAACTTTTTCCATAGAATTAATGATGAGAGGCTTGGCGATCGCCCGCGTTCGACGGGCGTCCTCGAACACAACAAACTCGCGCCCGCTTGCGAAAAGCCCGGTATGCCGAAAATTTTGGATTTGCCTAGAGAAATCAAACTAAACTAAATCTATCTAAAGACGTAAAAAAATACCTTAACCCCCCGCAGATGGAATACTTTAAGGTTAAAAAATTCCAAATTTCACCGTATTTAGCAGCTATTTCGGCATCAATAGCAATTTTGGTCGGAGTTGGCATTTTAGATCGATCGGAACAGCGGCGGTTTTTTCACTACAACCGCGCTACCACGCTCGATCGGCTTAGCACAGTCCGTTCTAAGCTGGAAGGATCTTTGAATTCCCGCCTGTTTTTGATGCGGGGTTTGGGGGCTTACCTTTCCAACAACCCAAACATCACCGAAGCCGAGTTTACAGCGACGGCGAGAATTCTGGTGGGACAGCAACCGGGCATTCGCGCCATAACTTTAGTTAAAGGCACGACGGTCGCTTACATTTATCCGCGGGAGGGAAATGAAACGGCGATCGGGGTTGACTTGACGGCGCTACCCGAACATCGGCAAATGGTCAAAGAGGTTATCCGAACCAGAAAAACTTTGCTTGCCGGGCCCGTGAAATTATTGGAGGGGGACGAGACTTTGATCAGCCGATCGCCGATTTTTCTCACACCCTCCGGCGCCGAGCCTGAAACAGGAGTTTACTGGGGCTTGACAGGTTTGATCATCGACAAAAATTCCCTGATTGAGGAAGCAGGACTCAACGACTCCTCAGCGAAGCTGCAATACGCTCTGCGGGGCAAAGACGGGACTGGAGCCTCCGGCCCAGTGTTTTTCGGTGACGAGTCAATTTTTCAACACCATCCCGTGCTGCTGGAAGTGACTTTGCCCAACGGTTCCTGGCAGTTGGCAGCAATTCCGGCGGGAGGATGGCTTGCGAATTCGCCGTTTCGGGGCTGGCTGCTTTTTGGAGGTGGCTTGCTGGCACTTTTGAGCGGGGCGGCGGTTTTTAACTGGGTGTACGGCCGTGCGAAACTGCGATCGAGCGAAGTTAAGTATCGGCAATTAGTTGAGAATGCTAACAGCATGATTGTGCAGTTAGACAGTGAAGGCAAGATTACTTTTTTTAACGAGTTTGCTGAAACTTTTTTCGGGTATTCAGAAGCAGAAATCATCGGCAAAAGTGCGATCGGCACAATTATACCGAAAACAGAGTTATTTGAAAGTGACCTCGCGACAAAGATTCGAGACTGTTTGGCACAGTCGCAAAAATACTTCCAAAACGAAAATGAAAACATCCGCAGCAATGGAGAAAGGGTGTGGATAGCGTGGACAAATAAACCTTTACTAGATGCGAAGGGAAATGTGGCAGGACTGCTTTGTATCGGGACGGATATTAGCGATCGCAAACAAGCTGAAATCGCTCTACAAGCTTCTGAATCGGAACTTCGAGCTTTGTTCGCTGCCATGAACGATGTAATTTTTGAACTCGATATTGAGGGACGGTTCCTGAAAGTTGCCCCGACCAATCCCCAATTATTATACCAGCCGACTGCAGAATTTGCAGGTCAAAAAATTAACGATTTATTCCCTCCAGAAAAGGGAGAATTTTTTCTGGAGCAAATTCGCAACGCCCTCGCTACAAATCAAACCTGTACTTTTGAATATCACCTGGAAATTGCCAGCGTACAAAAGTGGTTTGCCGGTACCATTTCACCACTGAAAGAAAAAACTGCTCTGTGGGTAGCCCGCGACATTACGGAGCGCAAGCAAGCTGAAAATTGGTTAACCGGTCAAAAACAAATTTTAGAAATGATTGCTAAGGGCGCTCCTCTTGGCGATACTTTAAATACCTTAGTTGAAATTATGGAGCTGCAATCTAGAGATATCATCGGTTCGATATTGCTTCTAGCTCCAGACGGCAAACATTTACTGCACGGAGCCGCGCCCAGTTTACCCGACAGTTACAATGCTGCTATTCATGGCAGACCCATCGGCCCGGAGGTAGGCTCCTGCGGCACTGCTGCGTTTACCCGCCAACAGGTGATCGTTACAGATATTGCCAGCGACCCTTTGTGGGAAAATTATCGAGATTTAGCCTTGAGTTTTGGACTGAGGGCTTGCTTGTCTACTCCTATTTTCTCATCTCAGGGTCAAGTTTTGGGAACTTTTGGAATGTATTATTCCCAACCGTGCCACCCCCCAATTGTTGATCTGCAATTGATAGAAGCCGCGATGAATTTAGCAGGAATTGCGATCGAACGCAACCAGGCAGAAGAAAGTCTGAAACAGCTCAATCAAGAACTAGAAAATAGAGTCAAAGATAGAACTGCTCAATTGATGCAAACTGAAGAACGCTGGCAGTTAGCACTCAAAGGCAACAATGACGGCATTTGGGACTGGAACTTGCAAACAGGGGAACTATTCCTGTCCGATAGATTTAAAGAAATAACTGGATACGAACACAGCGAAACTCTCGATTACTTTGACGAATTGAACAGGGGTACGCATCCCGACGATTTAGCCTTAGTAATGCAAGCTCTCCAAGACCATTTAAACAAGAAAACGCCGCATTACATCATCGAATACCGCTGCTGGTGCTACAACAGCGCCTACAAATGGATATTGAGTCGGGGACAAGCTTTGTGGGACGTATCTGGAAAAGCAGTCCGCATGGTTGGTTCAATTACTGACATTACGGAGCGCAAACAAGCAGAGGAAGCACTACGGGAAAGCGAGGCAAGATTCCAAAAGCTGTCGGGTAATGTGCCGGGAGTAATTTATCAATTTGTATTGCGTACAGATAGCTCTTTCAGTTTCCCTTACATGAGTCCGGCTTGCCGAGAAATGTTTGAGCGAGAAGCCGAAGCTGTTATGCAAAATGCGGCTTTGATTACAGATTTAATTCATTCCGATGACCGCCAAAATCATGACCAATCCGTTGCTATTTCAGCCCAAACTTTGCAACCTTGGCACTGGGAAGGACGATTCGTACTACCTTCCGGCAAAATTCGATGGTTTCAGATAATTTCGCGTCCTGAAGCTAAAGAAAACGGTGATATTATTTGGGACGCTATCGCGGTTGATGTTACGGATCGCAAACAAGCTGAGTTAGCTTTGCAAGAAAGTCAGCAGTTCATTCAAAAAGTAGCATCGGCTACTCCCGGTATTTTGTATCTCTACGACTTGGAAGAACAGCGAAATATCTACACTAATACTTCAATGATCGAGCTTTTGGGCTATACCAGCGACGACATTACAGCGATGGATTCGTCACTGATGCCTCAGTTAATACACCCGGAAGATTTGCCTAAAATCGTGAAACATCACGCCAGCTTTGCAGGAATGGAAGATGGCCAAACTAGAGAAATTGAGTACCGGGTGCAGGCAGTAGACGGTCAATTTTTGTGGCTGCAAAGTCGCGATACTATTTTTAGTAGGAATGGGGAGGGTCAGGCTAAGGTAATAATTGGAGTTTCCCAGGATATTACGACTCGCAAGCAAGCAGAGGAAGCACTGCGACAAAGCGAAGCGCGAGAAAGAGAAAAAGCTCGAGATTTAGAGTCGGCGCTCCTGGAATTGCGCTCTACTCAAACTCAGCTCATTCAAACTGAAAAAATGTCTTCTTTGGGGCAATTAGTTGCCGGGATTGCTCACGAAATTAATAATCCAGTTAACTTCATTTACGCTAATATTGATTATCTCAACCAGTATACAAAACAGTTGCTCGATCTGGTGAGTCTTTACGAACAGGAGTATCCCGAACCTAATTCACAAATTGTCGATCGCATTCAAGAGATTGATTTGGACTTCATGGCTGAGGATTTAAGAAAACTTGTGGGCTCGATGCAGGTAGGAACCGAGCGCATCCGGCAAATTGTTTTGTCCCTCCGAAATTTCTCGCGGCTGGACGAATCGGCAATGAAGCCGGTCGATATTCACGCGGGAATTGAAAGCACTTTGTTAATTTTGCAGCACCGCTTGAAGAGTCGGGAGAGTCGCCCGGAAATTGAAGTAGTTAAGGAGTTTGGAAAACTGCCACTGGTGGAGTGCTATGCGAGCCAACTGAATCAGGTGTTTATGAATATTATTGCTAATGGAATTGATGCTATTGAAGAACGATATCACCAGTTATCGGTTCCACAATCAGAGACAAAGAGTGGACGGATTGCTATTTCCACAGGTGTAACTCCCCAGAACACTGTTAGGGTAGAAATTTCGGACAACGGTACGGGAATTCCCGAGGGGATAGTCGATCGCATTTTTAACCCGTTTTTTACTACAAAAGCTGTGGGCAAAGGTACGGGTTTGGGAATGTCTATCGCGCACTCGATTGTGGTGGAAAAGCACCAGGGCAAGATTGACTGTATTTCGTCCATAGGATGGGGGACAACTTTTAAGATTGAGATTCCGATCCACAAAGTGGATAAATACTAGAGTGCGCCAGTCGATTTGAGATTTGAGATTTGAGATTTGAGATTTGAGATTTGAGAATTAACTCCACAGTGGTAGGGTTCGTCAGTCGATTTTAGATTTGAGATTGAGTCCACACTGCTAGTATGCGTCAGCAGTTATTGATTTTCAGGCGCGCCGCGATAAGCTGACGCACCCTACAAGTTAACGACTAAAATAGACTGAAGCTGCTAACGAAGCGGTGCTGCATCAAACCTTTAATTGTATAAAAATTGACATGATGGGATTAATCCTGGAAGCCCTGCAAGCAATGGGACACAATGTCCGCTGGATGTCTTGGAATTTGTTTTTGGGTTTAGTACCGCTGGGCCTGAGTTTTTGGCTGTTCCGCAAACCTCGATCGCGCTGGCTGCTGTGGGGTACGGGCATTCTCCTGGGCGCTACTTTTTTGCCCAGTATGCGCCATGTTTTAGGCTATCTGAAGCATATTGTGCAAGATGTGGGCAAAACTTACGTTTTGGGGGCGATCGTGATTACGCTGGCATTGATGGCTGTAGACATCTGGGTACTGCGGCAGCGCGGAGTTCGCTCTCTCCGGTGGTGGGGCGGCTTTTTCTGGTTTATCGCATTTTTGCCCAATGCGCCCTATGTTTTAACTGATATCATTCACCTGATCGAGCAGATTAAAGAGGGGAACTCGGTGTGGACTGTGACTCTAGCTTTGATCCCGCAGTATCTGGCGTTTATGCTGATCGGGTTTGGGGCTTACGTGCTGTCGGTGATGAATCTGGGTTACTATTTGAAGCAACAGGGTTGGAGTAAATTTATCCTGGGAACAGAGATAACTATACACGCACTTTCGGCGATCGGCATTTATTTAGGGCGATTTATCCGCTTCAACACTTGGGACATTCTTACTAACCCCGATGCGCTGGTTAACACAGTAATGAACGATTTGATAGGCAAGCGTCCGGTTTTAGTAATGGCTGTAACTTTTGTAGTGATTGCTGTTTTGTATTGGCTAATGAAACAAGTAATTTTAGGGATTAGGCAGCGATTTTACAGCAGCAAATTGCAGTCGGACTTTTCCGGCGAAAGCGCCACTCCTTCTGATCCCATCGATTTGAGATTTTAGATTTGAGATTAAACGATTGACTCCACAGATGAATCTAAGAGCTTGAACTAAGCTCCCAAAATTTTTCTCACCAGTTAACTAGGAAAACAAGTTTCCGTCTGTGGGTGAGACAATTTTTTTCGCTAAACTCCGAAATAAATTACTGCTGCAGTTTGTCACAAGACTTGATATGTTAGAACAGTCAAAGTAGTTTTGTAAACAGCAAAGATGAATCGATTTGACCGTCAGTTGTGGCAGAGATTTATTGCGATCGCTCAACCTTACTTTTATCCTTTAGAGCCTGGGGGAGGCAGGGTATTTTTGGGATTAGTGGCGCTGTTGTTGATATTTCTCTTCGCTGCGATGTTTGTGTTCGTCAGTGCTGTATGTTTGGGTACTCAAGTCTTATTTCCCGAGGCTTTTAATGGGGTTGCGGCTGGCTTAGCTACTTTGATCAAAGGAATTATCTACTCACCGACAATTGCGATCGTTGGTTTAATGCTAATCCTCCCGCTGGCTGCTTTTTTTTATTTCAAAAGCAAATTGATACCGCGCTGGAAACAGTGGATAATGTTAGCTCTGCTGCTATTCTTGTCACTGTCTGTTAGCGGAATTAACGTAGTCATTAGCTATATTAGTAATTTTTTTACGACCGCACTGTCTGAAAAAGATCATATTACTTTTTGGCGGTTTATGTGGGTTTATGCTGGAGTTTTTATTATCAGTACCCCGATAGTTGTTATTTACGGCTATACCCAAGATAAACTGGGATTGTACTGGCGAGAATGGATGACTGAGAGTTTCCTGGGTAGTTATTTTCAAAACCGCGCTTATTACGAAATTAACTCTCAGAAGGAAATCGACAATCCCGACCAGCGGATTGCTGAAGATATCAAATCTTTCACTAGCACAAGTTTAGAGTTTTTGCTGCTGATATTGGGAGCAGTTATCGATATTATTTCTTTTACAGGCATTCTGTGGTCTATTTCCAAAAGTCTTTCGATCGGACTAATTATTTATGCTGTCTTTGGCACGACAGTCATGGTATTTTTTGGCAAAAGGTTGATATTTTTGAACTTCAATCAGCTCTGCAAAGAGGCTGACTTTCGCTATGGATTGGTTCACATTCGGGACAATGCAGAATCAATTGCTTTTTACCGGGGAGAAGCACAGGAATCTGTTCAGGTGAAACACCGATTTTTAGAAGCAGTTCGGAACTTTAATTTCCTAATTGGTTGGCAGCGGAATCTGGGATATTTTAGAGTTGGCTATAGATATGCGACTTATATTATTCCCTCTTTATTCCTGGCTTCTATCTACTTTGCAGGTGAGATCAGATACGGCGATATTACTCAAGCTGAATTTGCTTTTCGTCAGGTTTCTGAGGCTTTTTCTTTCGTTGTATATAGCATTGAAAGCTTGAGTTTGTTTGCAGCCGGAATTAATCGTCTAGCCACGTTTAATGAGTCTTTAAGATGTGAAAAAAGTCCTGTTCAACTCGACTTCAGAACAATCGATACAGTTATAAGTTCGCAATTGAAACTGGAACACATTACTTTAGATACTCCGCACCATCAAAAGACTTTGATTAGGGATTTGTCGGTAGCCGTGCCGCCCGGTGAAGGACTGTTAATTGTCGGTCAAAGCGGTGCTGGGAAGAGTTCTTTGCTGCGGGCAATTGCGGGCTTGTGGGAATCGGGAACTGGCCGTTTGGCGCGGCCGGAATTGGAGAAAATGCTGTTTTTGCCACAGCGTCCTTATATGATTTTGGGTAGTTTGCGATCGCAACTTCTCTATCCCAACAGCAGGAGCGAGGTTGATGAGGAAAAATTGCGCCGGGTTTTGGCATCAGTAAATTTAGCAGATTTGCCGGACAGATTGGGCGGTTTTGATGCGGATTTAGATTGGGGTGAGATTTTGTCGCTGGGAGAACAGCAACGTTTAGGTTTTGCTAGATTGTTATTGACGGAACCGAAATACACTATTTTGGATGAGGCGACCAGTGCTTTGGATTTGAAGAACGAGCAACATTTATACGAGCAGTTGCAAGCCACTAAAACTACGTTTGTGAGTGTCGGTCACCGATTGAGTTTAGTGAAATATCACCAACAGGTTTTGGAACTTCTGGGCGATGGGAGTTGGCGGCTGCTTTCGGCGCAAGAATACCGCGCTAGTGCGACAAATTTTAGCTGATACAGCCCTGCTTTCAAGAATTGTGAATTTACCCGGTTGTTGGTTCGCGGTGGGTTGTGGTGCGGTTGGAGATTTATAGTTGGTTGCTATAAATTAAGCGTCGCGCCTCCACTCTACAATAGGTTTTAGGGGTAGGGAAATAGCAACAATTAATGCAGATTAACTCCCCCCTTTCTCAGAGAGCATCCCACTTTTGCAGTCAGTATAAATACTCAGACTATTGTCTGGCTAAGCTGATGGCATAATAGAAAGCAGATAAATTACCATAATCCAAGTTCGCATGACCCCAGAAGAACAGCAGAAGATCAAAATAAATCTCCAAGAAATAGCAGAGATCCTTTATAAGAATACCCCAGTAGACAATCTACAAAGCTTTGAATCCATAAGCTGTTGCACATTTAAACTGTGATACAAGCATTCCCCTTATTTTTAATTTTGCGACCCCATTTAATTATTAATTGCCCTTCATTTAAGAGGCGGTGCAATAAATACTCTAGCTCTTCAATAGATGTAAAAAGTCGATTGGTAATATATTCTTTTGCCGAATGCCATACTAATTCAATTAAGTTATAGTCGGGGCTGTATTCGGGGAGAAATTCTAAATGAAGGTTAGGCATTTCTGTTTCAATTATTTTCAGGTACTCTTGTTTCTTGTGAAAACTAGCATTATCAAGGATAATCACTATTTTGGTTCCTTTTTCCGCAAATTCTGAAGCTTGATTACCTGCTGATACCCATTCATTAATTAGCTCTTCATGAAACAGTTTTAGCACTTGATAAAAATTATATGAGTTGCCTTTTTTAAGGAACTCTACCCACCTTTTTTTATCGGAATTTCTCACTCCTTCCATTACATTAACTCTGCCTTTTCTTCTGTCTCCTAAAACCTTTTTTCGGCTGCCTTTTTTACACCAGTTTTTTCTTCGGGTGACTCTTAAACTAAATCCACTCTCGTCCCAAAACCATACCTGTAATCGTTCTGGCGATTCTTTTTCTATTTTTAAATATTCGGCTATCTTTATTTTAAACGCTGTTCTTTTTTCAGTATTTCTCTTGGACTCTAGGCTATACTTAGCCCAGATGTAAACATACTTTTTTTTCTTTAAAATCCTCCGAACTTGTCCTCCACTTAATTTTATCCCTGTGGATTCCTCTAAGTATGTTGCTAATCTCTGCGCTGTCCATCGTCCAAAATCATATCCTAATTCTTGAGGGTCTTTTTCTATAGTCTCTAATAATATTTCTATATATTTATCTGTGGCTTTTTTGTGATTTCCCTTCATCCTCTCATCTATTAGACTTTCTAAATTGTCGGGATCTCCCTTTATACACCAATAAGATACTTTGTTTACTGAGCAGCCCAAAAAATCAGCAATTTTAGATTGTGTCTTGCCGTCATTGAGCAATAACAAAATTAGAATTCTTTCTCTAATATTTGCCTTTTCTTCCTCTCTTAAGGCTTTTTGTAGTTTCTCTATTTGTTGGGGATTGAGATGATTTTTAGCTGGCATTTTTGTATATTTTGATTAAACTCATTTTTTATTATACCCTATTTAAAGGCACAACAGCTTAATTGCTACTCTCTTGAGGGAGGTTCAAGAGGATAAACCCTCTACATATCAAGGTTTCCGTGGCGTTGTCACCCCGTCAATTCCCAGATTCAGTTTGGCACTGTTTGAGGACAGCAGGAGGAACCGCCGCAGTCAGCAAACATTTATCGTGTCCGATCGATTAACCATAATATCCCCGTCGGGGCGGGTTTTTGAGATTGTCAATTGATAATGCCGTACTTTGTCACATTTTTCTGCAATTTGCGACGACGGTAAGAGTTAAAAACGTGTTTTTCTGGAAATTCTCCTCTAGTTGCTAACTATTGCTGTGCCGCCGGCACAATATCCTGTTCGGAAATGCCCAATTCCGCTGCTATCTTGAAAAGGTGCAATCTGGATAATTCCCCTTCATCCTGTCAGCGTGCGATCGCAAGCTGTAAAATACCTTAAGCATCCTCTCAACCGTAAACTGGACTTATTTGAGTTTCAGGAGTTTCCATAACGAGTTTCCGATAATTTCCGAAATTATTTCTCTCACCGCAGTTAAACCGCAGGTAGGAATAGGTGGCGGATTTCAACACCCTTTCAAGAACAGGCAAGATGCCTGTTCCCGATAGAGGTACAAAATACCAATAACTAACCCAAAGTATACATCCAGCCATCCCTCGCGCAAATCCTCACAATTCCGTCCCAAACTACCGGCGTCGCCTCAAATGACAAACCCGGCTTAAATCTCCCCGATTCTATTACTTTCAAACGGTAAAACTCCCCTTTAGCATTTTTCAACGCATTCTGATCTCCAGACTTCGCTCGTTCCCAATTCAAATTGAACAAATAAACACCGTTGTATCCCGCACTGATCAGTTTATTGCCATCGGTAAAAATCGGAGTAGAAATTGAAGAACCAATGGCTTGTTTAAATACTATTACCGGAGTATCGTAAGACTGGTTTCGCCAAGGAACAGAAGTTTTTTTACCTGTAATCATATCTTGGGAACCGATGTACAAATTGCCGTCGATCGCATTTGTGGCAAACAGCGCCGGAAACTCGCCTGAATTGTACTCGTCATTCAACGCCACCGAGCCAATTATCCCACCTTCCCAGCTAGAAAGTCGGCGATTTCCGGTAGGCAAAAACCATTCGACGCTGGCATTCGGTTCCTTGTTGGGATTCAGCTTCAGCACTCCGCCGTTGCCCTGAATGTATTGTTTTTCAATGGCACAAAACAGTTTACCTGATTTAGAAATTACAGCACTTCCATCCAAATCTGAACCAGTATAAAAATCCCAAACTATCTTTTTAGTTGCAATGCTAATACCGTAAATATGACCGGAACCAGCAGCTATAAATATTCTATCTTTGAGTCTCGATGGCGATGATTCCGCTACCAAGTTGCCGCCGTGTTTGCTGATATCTGTTGCTGCATAAAGCTGTACTTCCGACAAGATATTTGGCTGCTTGATGCCTTGTTTGATTTTTGCATTGCTTGTGGAACTATCGAGAAAATAGCCGATCGCATTTTCCCCCGCATTGAACAAAACGCCACCGCCGATGTCCAACGCGCTGCTGTCATTATCCCGGCTGTAGCTGGGCGTTTTCCTGATGTCCAATTTCCAAAGTTCCTTGCCAGTTCTAAAAGATATTGCCCTAAAACTTGGCACGACACTTTTGCCACCGCCACCACTGCGGCTGCCTTGCAAAATTACAATTTTGTTTTCGGCGCTAGCTTTTTCATCGATATAAATTGTTGATGAACCTTTGATTATATCATCAAATTTATAGCGCCAAACTTCTTTATTGGTAGCAATATCTATTTTTCGCAAATTGTGGTCATAAGCACCTATAATTAAATAAGTTTTCCCCCCGTCTTTGGTAATTGTCGGCTGTCCTGTCCAACCGGCCCCGCTCCAAACTACAGACCGCCTTCCCAGGAAAGTCCGGCCGCTTCCTAGCTCAAATTTGTCGATTAACTTCAAACTTTTCGGAACACCTCTGCCGTAGAAGCGACGCTTGTCGTTACCTAAAAAGGTCGGGACTAATAATTCTATTTCTGGGTCTGCTTTAGCCAGAAGATTGTTAAGATTAGTTTCTAATAAAGCTTGTTCCGAGGATGCAGTTTGGCTCAGTTTGATAACAGCAGGAGGAACAGCAGCACTCAGCAAAAATTGTCCAAGCTGTTGATTGAAGGTTCTCCGAGATGACAAGCTCATATTAGATCGAGATAATCAGTCATAATATTAAAACATAATTATCCGCACCAACTCAACTAAAACATCTCGCGCTAAACTGCTAGAGGACTGACAAGCTTACCCAGCACGAGTAAAAGTATATTTGATTATGGTCAACCGTCTTGCTCAATCCCAAAGCCTTTACCTGCGGAAACACGCCGAAAACCCGATCGACTGGTGGCCCTGGTGCGACGAAGCTTTGGAAGCGGCCCGAAGCGAAAATAAACCGATTTTCCTGTCAATTGGCTACTCTAGCTGCCACTGGTGTACGGTGATGGAAGGGGAAGCATTTTCCGATCGCGCGATCGCCCAATACATGAATTCGCATTTTATACCGATAAAAGTCGATCGTGAAGAACGCCCGGATATCGACAGCATTTATATGCAAACCTTGCAAATGATGACCGGTCAAGGCGGTTGGCCACTCAACGTTTTTCTCACTCCAGACGAGCGAGTTCCCTTCTACGGAGGCACTTATTTCCCCGTAGAACCGCGCTACGGACGGCCGGGATTTTTAGAAGTTTTGCAAGCAATTCGCCGCTTTTACGACACAGAAAAAGGCAAAGTAGAAGCCTTCAAAGCAGAGATTTTAGGAAATCTCCAACAGACGGCAGCGCTGTCAGGAGTAACTGCCGAATTAAATCGCGAACTCTTCCAAAAAGGCTTAGAACTCAACACCGGAATTATTGCCGGCAACAACCCCGGCCCCAGTTTTCCGATGATACCTTATGCTGAGCTAGCACTGCGAGGAACGCGATTTAATTTTGAATCAAAATACGACAGCAAACAAGTCTGCACTCAGCGCGGATTAGACTTAGCATTGGGCGGCATTTATGACCACGTAGGAGGCGGATTTCACCGCTATGCGGTTGATGCGACTTGGACTGTGCCACACTTTGAAAAAATGCTCTACGACAACGGTCAAATTGTTGAGTATTTAGCGAATTTGTGGAGCGTGGGAATACAAGAACCCGCTTTTGAAACTGCGATCGCGGGGACAGTAGAATGGTTGAAGCGAGAAATGATTGCGCCGACAGGCTATTTTTATGCTGCACAGGATGCGGACAGCTTTAACACTTCGGAAGAACTTGAACCGGAAGAAGGAGCATTTTATGTCTGGACTTATGCCGAACTGGAACAACTATTAACTGCTGAGGAATTAGCAGAAATTAAAGCACAGTTTACTGTTAGTCGCAGCGGCAATTTTGAAGGCCAGAATGTATTGCAGCGCCGCCACCCAGGAAAACTGAGCGACACGGTAGAAACGGCTTTGGCTAAACTTTTTGCTGTGCGTTACGGTGGCAATCCCGATACTGTAAAAACCTTTCCGCCAGCGCGCAACAATCAAGAAGCTAAAAATGACAGTTGGCCGGGTAGAATTCCCGCCGTTACTGACACGAAAATGATTGCTGCTTGGAATAGCTTAATGATTTCGGGTTTAGCCCGCGCTGCGGCTGTTTTTGGGAATTGGGAATATCTGGAATTAGCTGTGAAAGCGGCTAATTTTATTTTAGACAATCAGTGGACGGATGGGCGGTTTCAGCGGTTGAATTATGACGGACAATCTGCTGTTACCGCGCAGTCGGAAGATTATGCTTTGTTTGTGAAAGCTTTGTTGGATTTGCATCAAGCGAGTTTGACTTTAGACAACGGGGAAGAGGCAAAACAGTTGCCGAATTCTCAGTTTTGGTTGGAGAAAGCTGTGCAGGTGCAAGAAGAGTTTGATGAGTTTTTGTGGAGCGTGGAATTGGGAGGATATTACAATACTGCTAAGGATGCTAGCGGAGATTTGTTGGTGCGGGAACGCAGCTATATAGACAATGCAACTCCGGCGGCGAATGGAATCGCGATCGCTTCTTTGGTTCGCCTCGCGCTGTTGGGCCCGAATTTAGAATATCTCGATCGCGCGGAGCAAGGTTTGCAAGCTTTCAGCAGTATTGTACAAGATGCTCCGCAAGCTTGTCCGAGTCTACTGTCGGCGATCGACTGGTATCAGCATTCTACCCTGATTCGCACGTCACCAGACCAGATTTCCGGGTTGATTTCGCAGTATTATCCGACTGCTGTCTGTCAGATTGAGGCTGATTTGCCTGAAGGTGTTATCGGGTTAGTTTGCGAGTGTTTGACTTGCAAGGAACCTGCGAAAAGTCAAGAGCGGCTGTTGGAGGAAATTTTGCAAAGTCAAACGCGAGTTTAGCACCAATACTGTCTAGATTATTGAACCGCGAAGACGCGAAGAACGCGAAGGAAGAAGGAGGAAGCTGGAGGAAGAAGTAGATTATCTTCTATGGGGAAGGAAGTACATCTTCAATCGCCTCCTCCTTCTTCCCAAGAATCTCAGTGGCTTCAGCCCGCTTGAGTTTCAACAAATGCAAATACTTTCCGGCGGCACGGCAACTCGAACGCTGTCGCCGACTTGGTGTCGCTGCAAGTCATCTCTGTGCAAGTTTTGTCGGCGAAGGGCGATCGAACTTTTAGCAGTCAACCGCACCGTATAGCGCGTGTCAGTACCAATATAAATAGCCTCTTCTACTATTCCCGGCCAGCTATTTTCATCGTCATAATTAGCCGGATAAATAGCAGCTTTTTCTGGCCGCAACACCAGGGTGACAACTTTCCCAGGGGGGATATCTTCGGCTGTTGCAACTAACACGGGCAACTCCTGGTCAACCAACACGATTATTTTACCGTTTTGCTTTTCTACTACTCGACCACTTAAAAAATTGCTGTCGCCAATAAAATCAGCAACAAACCGCGTTTTAGGATATTCATAAATATCAACAGGCGTCCCAACTTGTTGCAGTTTTCCTCCATCCATCACTGCAATTCTGTCCGACATCGTTAGTGCTTCTTCCTGATCGTGAGTTACATAAATAAACGTAATTCCCAATTTTCGCTGCATTTTTTTTAATTCTAATTGCATCTCTTTACGCAATTTTAAATCCAGCGCTCCTAGGGGTTCATCCAAGAGCAAAACAGACGGCTGTTTGACTAATGCTCTTGCTAGCGCTACTCGCTGCTGCTGTCCCCCTGACAGTTGGCTGGGATAGCGTTTTCCTACCTCGGTTAACTGTACTAATGCTAAGGCTTCAGCAACGCGATCGCCAATTGTTTTCTGAGGCATATTCTCCATTTCCAAGCCAAAAGCGACATTTTGTGCTACTGTCATGTGCGGAAATAAAGCATAGTTTTGAAATACCGTATTTACTGGGCGGTGAAATGGCGGGCGATGTTGCATCGGTTGGCCATGAATGTAAATTTCGCCGACTGTGGGAATTTCAAAACCAGCGATCATTCGCAAAGTTGTAGTTTTGCCGCAGCCGGAAGGGCCGAGTAAAGAAAAGAATTCTCGATCGTAAATTTGCAGGTTGATGTTATCAACAGCTAAGAAATCTTTACTGCGGGCACTTTTAAATATTTTGGAAACTTCTAAAACCTCGACAGAGTGCATTGTGTTAGTATGTGTGAGTAATAAAAATCTGAGTTCAAGTCCGGTTAAACTGATATCTTGCACTATTATCAATTATTTGTTTAGGAACGGGCTCTCCGGCCCGTTCCACAAGAAAATTAAGTTTTGTTGAACGGGCCGGAGAGCCCGTTCTTGACGAGGGTGCAACTCCAATGCCAACTAAAAATTTAAGTGCACCAGGCCGGGCAGAAACCTGTGTTATATCATTTCCGGTTACACCGGAATGATGTTGACGGTTGACGCCGTGAACCGTAAACAGTGAACAGTGAACTCGGATTTACTATTCCGATGCTAACGGATTTGATATTATATCTACTTTCCAGCCCCTGCTTTAACTTCCGTCCAAGCTCGATCGTACAATGCAGTTGCTTTCCCGACATCCTCCAATAATTTCATTTTGCCAAACACCTCAGCCGGCGGGTAAATTTGAGGATTATTCAAATCTTTCGGATCGATTAAACCTTGATCAATTGCTGCTTTGTTGGGCGATCCGAAGTGGGTAAAATTAGAAATTTGGGCGCCTACTTCTGGCTGCAAAATAAAGTTAATAAATTTCTCCGCTAACTCTTTCTGGGGCGCACCTTTGGGAATAGCCATATTGTCAGAAAAAATGATTGTTCCTTCTTTGGGAATAGCGTAACGGAGATTAGGATTTTCTGTCATCACTTGGAAAATATCACCGCTCCATTCCATTGTCAAATTTACTTCTCCTTGATCTAGCATATTTTGCCCGGTGTCGGGGACAAAAGCTGCAATGATATTTTTACTTTTAATCAGCAAATCGCGGGCTTTGTTAATCTCTTCGGGATTGGTGGTATTTGGATCAAATCCTAAATACATTAAAACTCCTGCTAATGTGTATCTGGCATCGTCTTGCCACGCGACTTTTCCGGTATATTTCGGGTCGAACATCACTCCCCAACTGTTAATTTCTCCCTGGATTGTTTTCACGTTGTAGCCAATTCCCATGGTTCCCCACTGGTAGGGCAGCGAATATTTGTTGTTCGGATCAAAAGCTTGATTGATAAACTTAGGTTCTAGGTTCTTTTGGTTGGGAATATTGTTTAAATTCAGCGGCTCAATTATATTTTCTGCGATCATGATTTTCACCATGTAATCGGCGGGAAATATTAAGTCGTAACCGGGGTTTCCCTGTTTGAGTTTGGCATAGAGTGCGTCGCTGTTCTCGAAAGTGTCGTATTGAACTTTAACATTGTTCTCTTTCTCGAATTGGGCGATCGTTTCTGGGGCGATATAACTTGCATAATTGTAAATGCTGAGCACTTGCTGTTGGTTGCCACCTGTGCGGCTACACCCGAAAGCCATTGTTGCACTCATCACGAACAAAAGTAGGAAAGTCAGCAGGCGTTTCATAGGTTTTGTTAGTTGCAGACAAAAATAATTATGACACAGAAAGCAATTATTTTAACTTTTCTGAACTTTTAGCGATGATACAACCAGCAATAAGGAAGCCAACAACATCAAAGTTGAAATGGCATTAATCGCTGGCGTCACTGAGAACTTTATCATGCCGTAAACAAATAATGGTAGCGTCATGGAACCGACGCCAGTGGTAAAAAATGTCACGACAAAATCGTCCAGCGACAGAGTAAAAGCCAGCAGTGCGGCGCTGAAAATAGCGGGCCAAATTAGAGGGAGAGTGATGCGCCAAAAAGCCCGCCATTCGTTAGCGCCTAAGTCAAAAGCTGCTTGTTCTAATTGAGGATCTAGTTCCGCCAAACGCGCCCTGACAGTAATAGTCACAAAGGAAATATTAAAGACAACATGACCGATTATTACGGTAGGTAAGCCGAGATTGAGGCGAATTCCCGTGAGATTTTCTACAATCCGAAATACTAGGGTAAAGAAAACTAGCAACGAAATGCCGATCGTAATTTCGGGCATAATAATCGGCAAAAACAGTAAAGCTTCTACTGCTTTGCGCCCCGGAAAATAAAAGCGTTCCAGTGCTAGGGCGAGCATTGTACCAAAAATTGTCGCTAACACCGTCGAAATAGCTGCAATTAGTAAGCTGTTGTTGAGTGCTGTCCAGATTCCGGCGCTGCTACTCGTAGCAATCGTCGCGCCTGCATTGCTAAACAAACTGCGGTACCAATCGAGGGTAAAGCCCCGCCAAACGGCATTGAATCTGGAGGCGTTAAAGGAGTAAATAATTAAGATGAGAATTGGCAAGTAAAGAAAGGCAAATGCTAGTACAGCTTGTACCCAAAGCCACTTTTTGCCGATCGCCCGCACGAGTAAATCTAGTTTTGTTTTAGTCATTAGTCATTAGTCATTAGTCATTAGTCATTAGTCATTAGTCATTAGTCATTAGTCATTAGTCATTAGTCA
>NZ_JAUBPI010000061.1:0-39790 GCF_036700645.1 Microcoleus sp. S36b_A4
CTTGCACTTTACTATTGAGCGCGCGATCAAATAACCCAGGCCACGTAACACGCGGGCGATATATTCAGCAAGCCCTATTTAATTCTCATTCCTAACATGAGATCCACGCTTGATAAGCGGGCATAGGCCTCCGTGGGCATAGGCCTCCGTGGGCATAGGGCATACCTCACCAAGATTGAGAACTGCTGTAATTTTTTTTGAACTATAGCAAGCGCGCCCGACGTTTATGACCCAGATGTGGCAGTATTTTCAATCAGCTTTTTATGGGCGGCGTCGCAGAAACGGCCCACAAGAATTATTTTTTATTATGGAATAGGCCCGAAACCCTGTTGCCGACATTGCTGAAATCCTTGCCGAAGATTGCTTCTGATATCTTTTCCGGTTGAGTGGGAATGATAAAGTCAAGGTCAATAATTCCACATTCCCCCACTCCCCACTCCTCATCATTCCAGTGTTACCGGAATTCATATAACTTCTCTCCTGGGTAACTCAAACCTTCTTCCTTCTTCCTTCTGCTATATTTTGCGAGGTTTGGACTCGCTAAGCAGTTTGGCAACAGCAAGCAAGATGAATTATCATACAATGGTCAAAATGTTAAAAAATGTAAATATACTAATGGGGGTGTGTCGGAATTTTCAACAGAATTAAAAAGTGGACAGCAGGACACCCTTACTGTTGCATGCACGATCGGGACTTTAAAATTATTTTATGACAACTTCAAGATTTGATTTTCAAGACTTGAAACGCCGCTTTGGGCGGATTTCGCGGGTGCAGACGGCAACGCTAGTCGTGTTGGGGGCGGTTGCTTTCGCAGGTGCGATCTCCGCAGCCTGGTTTGGAAGTGAAGGTACAGTCAGCGGTATTTTTGCCACAATCAACACTTGGCAGCAAAACCCGCCTGTGTGGCTGCAAGTGCCTGCTACGAGCAAGATGTATTTGTTAGTGCCGACGATCGCACTTGTCTCCGTTGCTTTAGCTGCAATTAAAATTTCGCCTCAACCGCAGAAATGGTCACGCGCTGTGGTAGTTGCAATTGTTCTGGCTTTAACCATTCGCTACGTTTTATGGCGATCGCTCGCTACTCTAAATTTAAACGATCCCCTCAACGGTATCTTTAGTTTGGGGCTATTTTTCCTAGAAATGTTACTGGTTTTCAACACCAGTATTCAACTGTATTTAATGCTGAGAATCAAAGACAGGCGTCGAGAAGCCGATCGCATGGCAGTTGCAGTTGAAGCTGGAAACTTCACCCCGCCAGTAGATATTTTTATCCCAACCTACAATGAACCGGCTTTTATTTTACGGCGCAGTGTAATCGGCTGTCAAGCATTAGATTATCCCAACAAAAAAGTATATTTGCTTGACGATACTAAGCGGTCTGAAATCAAGTTGCTGGCCAAAGAACTGGGATGCGAGTATATAACCAGACCCGATAATATTCACGCCAAAGCTGGAAACATTAATCATGCCACAGCCATTACAAATGGAGAACTAATTGTAGTTTTCGATGCGGATTTTATTCCCACTAAAAACTTTTTAACTCGCACAGTTGGATTTTTTCAAAATCCCGAAATCGCCCTCGTTCAAACACCGCAAAGCTTTTACAATCACGACCCCATCTCTCGTAATTTAGGTTTAGAAAATGTGCTGGCGCCGGAAGAAGAAATCTTTTATCGGCAAATTGAAATCATCAAAGACAGCGCCGACAGCGTGGTTTGTTGCGGTACATCTTTTGTTGTGAGGCGGAGTGCTTTAGAAGCAGCGGGAGGCTTGGTCACAGATTCAATCTGCGAAGATTATTTTACCGGAATTCGGCTGTCAGCAACCGGATATCGGTTAGTTTATTTAGATGAAAAATTGAGTGCTGGTTTGGCGGCTGAAAATATAGAAGCTCATCTAAATCAAAGACTACGCTGGGCGCGAGGCACGCTTCAGGCATTTTTTATTGATTCCAATCCTTTAACAATTCGCGGTCTCACATTCGTACAAAGGCTATCTCATTTGGAAGGATTACTGCATTGGTTTACCAGTTTAACCAAGGTTTTATATCTGTTAATACCTTTAGCTTATTCATTTTTCGGCATCATTCCTTTGCGGGCAAGTGCGCGGGAATTGCTGTACTTTTTCCTGCCTTACTATTTGGTGCAACTTACTGTGTTTTCTTGGCTGAACCGCAGATCTGGATCGGCTTTGCTTTCCGATGTTTATTCGTTCGTCCAGTGTATTCCTTTAGCGGTGACGGTGGTGAGTTCCATGCTGAATCCCTTTGGGAAAGGGTTTCAGGTGACACCAAAAGGAATGGCGAGCGATCGCTTTCGTTTTAACTGGAATTTGGGATGGCCTTTGATTGTCTTGTTCGCAGCTACAGCAGTCAGTTTGTGGCACAATTTGAACATTAATTTAGTTAGAAATGTGGCCACCTTACACTCAATATCAGAAAGTGCACATTTGTCAAAAGGAATGAGTTTGGGATGGATTTGGAGCGCTTACAACCTGCTGATGATCGGGATTGCATTACTGATTTTGGTGGATATTCCTAAGCCGGACATTTACGAATGGTTCAATTTACGCAGGGTTGTACAATTAAATATTGGCGGTAAAAGTTTTTGGGGTATAACCACTGTAATTTCGGAAAGTGGCGCGGAAGTTGCTTTGACGCAGTGGCCAAGTTTTGCGGTGAAAAATAAAGGCAGTAAAGAAAGTTTTACAGCAGCAGAGATTTCGCAAAAATATGCCTTTGAGACAAGTTTATCCCAGGGTAAAATGAAACCACTCTCTCGCAGTGTGACAGTCAAACCAAGAAGATCGGTAGCGCCGTCTGTTGTTGAGTTGGGCACAGAGCGTGGTTTAGCCAAAGGTTTAATTGATTGCGATTCTGCGACTCTGGAAATCATGGAAGAGAACTGTTTTATTCCTGTGGCTAAGATGGAGTTGGTGAGCGATAAATCTCAGTTGGAGTCAAGTTTTTGGGATGGAAAAGAGTGCAGTTCTGTGGAATTTCCCACTGTGCGAATTGCGTTCGATCGCCTGAACATTAGCCAGCACCGATGTTTGATCGAAATGCTGTACTGTCGGCCGGGCCAGTGGCAGCGCCAGGAAACTCCCGGAGAATGCCGAGCGCTGTGGCTATTGTTGAGAATTGCTTTGAAACCGAGGGCTGTTTTTGAGAGGAATAGGTCAGTTAGACCGATCGCTGTTTCGCAACTTTAGCCATATCTCGCTGTTATATCCTGATTAAAACATCACAGTATGAATATTGGGGTAACATAAAGTTAGTTATTTTTCTCTAAATTACCCAATCCATGAAACTTAACTCATCTTTGTTTTATAAAGCGGTTTTGGTGGCAAATTTGCTCCTAGCATCTGTCACTGGTGTGAGTGTCGGTGTTCAAGCAGAAACCAAAAACCATCCTGAGAATTATCGCTCTAAATGCAGTTTTTACGGACAGAATCACCGACAAGCACAAACAATAGGCCGTTCAGTCAAGCAGAATCCCAACAAAATTACAATTGTCTGGGATGATGGGTTCACAACTAATCTAAAGTTTTCAAAAGATGGTGTTTGGGAATCAATGCCATCTCGATCGAAAGCAGGAATATAGCAGTTACGCATTAACAGAATAACAAAATAGTGAATTGATAAATATATGTCGTCTACTTTCTAGGTATCGGACAATCAGAGAAATCACGCTTACCCTCCACAGCGCAATGAAATCTAGACCTATACACCTTATTTTTACTGTCAGAGCCAAAGTTTGGAGGTTGTAGCAGGTTATCAGAAATATTGGGAGACGTTTCACATTCAGGGTGTGAATCGCTTTTGATTGAGAGAGCGATATAAACCGAAAGATTTATTCAATATAATAGAGAAAATTATTAACTTGATAGGAGGAATACTAAGTGTAGACGATACTGTTATAGAAAAGATTTACAGCGACCCGAAAAATGCCGAGTTAATCAGTTATTTTTGGTCAGGAAAAGCGCATAAAACAATTATTGGCTTAAATTTAATTACTCTATATTACAGCGATATTAATAGTAATTCAGTGCCAATAAATTACAGAATATATGATAAAAAGGAGGGGAAAACAAAAAACGATTATTTGAGAGAGATGATAAGTGAAATAATAAGCTGGGGAGTCAAGCCAAGAATAGTGACAGGAGACAGTTGGTATTCAGGAGTAGAAAACTTAAAATTTCTAAAAAACAAGAAATTGGGTTTTCTATTCGGAATGGAAAAAAACAGAACTGTCTCAAATGAGCCGCATAAGTATTGCCAAGTAAGGAATCTGGTAATTCCAGAGTCAGGATTGAGAACTCATCTGAAAGAATTTGGATTTGTCAAGTTGTTTAGGAAAGACTTTAAAAAAGAAGACTCTAGACATTCTATCTTGTATCTTCCCGATGAGGAAAAAATTAAAAATATAACTAGAAATGAATTTATGATAATTCATGATACTCATTGGGGAATTGAAACCTTTCATTGAGCCATAAAACAAGTCTGTGGAATTTGTCGGTTCATGGCTAGAGATACTCACGCAATCAAGACTCACATCTTTTGTTCCCTTCAAGCTTTTGTTAGGCTGGAGTTTATGCGCGTTGAAAAAATAATTACCAATTGGTATGAAGTACAACGGAATCTATTTACTTTAGTTGTAAGTGAGCATATTTTTGCTAATCTTAATAGTAATGGCACGATCGGCAACTTATAGATAAGGTTTTTTGTCAATGCGTAACTCCTAGAGTCATAATAAATTATTTAATATGCTGCGTGATTACACAATCATTCTGCCTATTCAGGACGGCGAATGTCTGAGGGGTGAAACCCTCAGACATTCGCCCACAGCCTCAAAAAATCCACACTACACTGTGCTAAATTCATTAAAAACTATGAACCCTAGTCTAGGAATAAACATCGCCGGCTACATTAACGGCGAATTTGGTATAGGAGAAGGTGTCAGAGCTAATATCAGGGCTGCAGAAGCCGCCGGGATTCCCTTCGCCATAAACAATTTTACCCGCAGTCCTCACCGCAAACAAGACACTACATATCAAAACTTTAGCCAAGACAATCCCCATCCCGTAAACTTAATTCAAGTCAACGCCGATCAAGTTGCAGCCTTTATCAAACATACAGGTTCCACCTATTTTGAAAACAAATACAATATCGGCTTTTGGGCCTGGGAACTTCCCGCATTTCCCCCAGAATGGCAGCCAGCATTTAATCACTTTCACGAAATATGGACTTACAGCAACTATTGCGCCGAGGCAATTTCTGCACTTGCGCCAATTCCCGTCATCAAAATCATGCCCAGTATTGCTCTTCCCGCACCTTCCCTGAACAGAGAAGCACTGAATTTACCGAAAAATAAATTTATTTTCTTGTTTGTATTCGACTTTTCCAGTCGCATTGAGCGCAAAAATACTTTAGCGACAATTCAAGCATTTAAACAAGCTTTTGGCGAAGATGACCGCCTCTTGTTGATTATCAAATCTTCTAATTCAAACAAACACTTAGAGGAGCAAAAATTATTAAAATCGGCCATAGCTAATTCTTCAAATATCAAACATCTAGACGGGTATTTGTCCAAAAATAAACTTAACGGTTTGCTGTATAATTGCGACTGTTATGTATCCCTGCACCGCTGCGAAGGGTTTGGCTTAACAATGGCTGAAGCCATGTTTTACGGGAAACCCGTAATTGCCACCGGCTATTCATCAAATACAGAATTTATGAATGTCGGCAATAGCTATTTAGTCAAGTATAAGTTAATCCCAATTGAGCAAGATTGCGGGCCTTACAAAAAAGGCAATGTTTGGGCCGAAGCGGATGTGGAACACGCTGCTGATTTAATGCGGTACGTTTTTAACAATCACCGGGAAGCTCAACAAGTGGGAGCGATAGCCGCTGAGGAAATTAAGACTTTACTCAACCCGCAAGTTACTGGTAATAAAATTAGAAAACGTCTCGAATATATTGCCGAGATTACCGATAACTTTCAAAGCATACTTTTGTCAGGAACATCCAAAGCGAAGTCTGCCAAAATTAGGGCTAACTTGCCACAATCAAAGCAACAAAGTCAATCAAAAGGAGAGCTGCCAAACGAGCAGCCGAAGGTTAGCATTTGCATTCCGACATACAACGGAGAAGCATTTATTGGGGAAGCAATTCAAAGTGCTTTGGCCCAAACATACCCTAACATAGAACTGATCATATCCGATGACGGCTCCACAGACC
Source organism: Microcoleus sp. S36b_A4 (assembly GCF_036700645.1). NCBI lineage: Bacteria > Bacillati > Cyanobacteriota > Cyanophyceae > Oscillatoriales > Microcoleaceae > Microcoleus > Microcoleus sp. S36b_A4. The sequence goes on from NZ_JAUBPI010000061.1 coordinate 6,239, forward strand.
GCACAATTGCGATCGCCCAATCATTCCAATTACAAACCTCAGTCGATTTCCGCATCGTACTGCACCGCAACTACGGTTTATCACAAAACTGGAATTTTTGCATCTCTCAAGCAAAAGGTCAATACATTAAATTTCTCTTTCAAGACGACTTGCTCGCACCAGAATGTATTGAAAAAATGGTCGCACTCGCCCAAGAAAATCCCAAAATAGGTATGGTTTTCTCCCCGCGTGGCATCACCATAGCTGAAGATGAATCTAACCCGATTTTGCGGAGAGCTTCCCAATCAATTAAAGATTTGCATAAAAGCTGGTCGAATTTAAAATCTATTCAGCTAGGAAAAGAATTACTGGCAGATACTAACTGCTTGAGCAACCCCATAAACAAAATTGGCGAACCGAGTACCGTCTTAATTGCCGCGCGAATCTTTGAAGAAATAGGATTATTTGATTCGGGATTATCTCAGTATGTAGACTTAGATATGTGGTGGCGAATCATGGGAAACTATCACATCGGATTTGTAGATGAAAAACTGTCCTCACTGCGGATTCATCCCGAACAACAAACTTGGAAAAACTTCGCGGCTGGGGAAAATCATAAGGATGTAGTAAGATTTTACAAAAAACTACTAAATAGTCCTGATTACAGTTTCCTGGATCAACAAATCAAACAGACAATCCGCCATAAGTTGGCATTGAGAACCCAGCCGAGTTTATCGGAATTGTCACCACTCCTTGATCAATACAATAAATTTCCCTCAAAACAGCCTCTTCTCGCGCTGCGCCCATACCGCCAGCAGCTAGCTGAATATTGGCTGAATTTGCCAGCGGAAAAATTAGAAACTGCTTACTCGAAAGACATGGGTAAAGCTCATAAATTGCTACGAGATAGCGCCCTCAAAAATGAAAGTTTAACTGAGTCAGAACAAAGTTTTGTTCAGCAGTTATCATCGAAACTTGCTGAAGGAGGAGAAATTGCCGAGAAGATGCAATATCTCCTCGCAGCGATGCTGTACCGCGACGCTTATCAGTTGCCACTTGAATATAACAATGCAGCGATTCCCAAGTGGTTTTTTGACGATTTTCTGAAATTTATATTTCAGTCTCCCGGTTATTTTAAACAAAACTGGGAAGTAGAAAGGTACTCTGAATATTTCCAGCAGTTAATCAATTACGTCGCTGCTAATATCGCCAGTTTTCCCAATTCAGAAGTTTGGCGTTATTTGGCGACTTTTATTGCGAAAAATGTTAGATTCCAAACTTTGTATTTGAGCGAGGTCAATCTGCTCAATATATTGAGTCAGCGAGCTGATATTGTGGAATTTTATTTAAAAAATATCGGCTGTCAAATAGAATGGAATTTTCCTCAGAAAGAACCTGAAAGAACTAAAATCCGAGTTGGCTTTTTGCTGGATAAAATTAGTGATGAATCCGAGACTCGTGCAGCAATTCCGAGTTTTGAATATTTAGACAGAAGCAAGTTTGAAATTATCGTGTACTATTTCCAGGTACAAGACGAGCGACTGGGGAAATATTGCGAAAATTGCGCCGACAAACTGGTGCAACTGTCAGAAGATTTGCCCAATCAAGTTCGAGAAATGCGATCGCACGATTTAGATATTCTGCTAATCTGCACCAATACTACCGACACTTCTCAACCAAGCGCCCTTCTGTGCCTGCACCGACTAGCGCGGGTGCAAATAGCTACCGGTGCATCAAACCCCGCAACCACCGGAAGCCGAAATATCGATTATTTCATTGCTGGGGATTTGACATTGCCCGCAGGTGCAGCAGCAGAGTATCGCGAAAAATTAATTACTTTAAAAGGGTCGGGAGTTTGTTTAAGCTATACTGTAGGATCAGCACCTGCCACAGTTGAACCGACTCGCAGGAGTTGGGGAGCCACTGAGGAATCTGTAGTGTTCATGTCCGGCGCTCCAGCTTTGACAATTATCCCAGAATTGAGAGAAACTTGGGCAAAAATTATTGCTGCCGTACCGAATTCTATTTTAGTTTTGTATCCCTTTAGTTCCCGCAATGGAAACTATCCGACGGTGCCTTTTTACAACCAAATTCGATCGCTCTTTGCCGAATTTGGGATTGACAAAAAGCGCTTAGTTGTGATCAAGGCGCTGCCATCTCGCACCGATTGCATAAAATGTCTGGAATTGGCTGATATATATTTAGACTCCTATCCATACAGCAGTGGCTGCTCCTTAGCAGAACCCCTGTTGGTGGGGTTGCCTGTAGTGGTAAGAAAAGGGCAAACAACTCGATCGCGACAATCAGCCGCCGTGCTCGAAGAACTGCTACTTCCGGAACTGGTAGCAGACAGCGAGAACTCTTATTTAGATCTGAGCACAGCACTGGGAACCAACCCAGAACTGCGCCGCCACTACCGCGAGCGAATCCAGCAAAAAATGGCGGCAAACCCCAAATATCTCGACATTCGCGCTTGCTCGACCCAACTCGAAACACTCTTTGAAAGACTATTCCGAGAGTGAAGGAAGAAGGAAGTTCAGCAACTAAGCAGTGTACGGGATTTAACGGATAGATGTTGAGGGAAGATTTTCCCACTCTCCCACTCTCGCATCCCGTTACCATTCTGAGCCCCGCGGGGAACCCCTCGCTAGGCAGAGCGTCAAGAAATAGACGGCAATAGCGCTAGCCCACTGACGGTCTGCTATCATCGGGAAATCGAGGGGTTAGTGGTTGTCGCTCTTTTCCTGCCACAGCTAAATTAAAAGGGGAAGCGCAAGTCAGTTGGAGATAAAAAAATGACAGGACTTTTTCAAATAGGCGATAAATTACTGCAAGCTCAGGATATGCCATCGCTCCTGAAGCGGTATCAGTTGATGCCACAATTCTTGCGGGGTGTAATAGTAGACCAAGCGATCGCATCCTTTAGTTGCAGCGACGAAGAACGCCAATCCGCCGTCCTTGACTTTCTGGCACAACACCAACTGACAGCCCCGGAAGCCAAAGAAGCTTGGCTGCGCGGTCAAAATATGACGGAAGAAGAACTTCAAGAGATGGCCGTTAGGCCCTTGCTGATCGAAAAATTTAAGCAAGCCACTTGGAGACCTAAAGTAGATAATTATTTTTTAACCCGCAAAGCCAGCCTAGACCACGTAGTCTATTCCCTGGTACGCACCAAAAATCCAGCACTGGCAAACGAACTTTACTTTCGCATTCTCGAAGGGGAACAAACCTTTGCTGAAGTGGCCCGCGACTATTCCGAAGGGCCCGAGTCCAAGTCAGGCGGCTTGTTGGGCCCAGTACCCCTCTCGCAGCCCCACCCGGCAATCAGCAAACTTTTGTCCGTCAGCCAGCCAAATCAACTCTGGACGCCGCGTCCTCTGGCAGAATGGATGGTAATTATTCGACTAGAAAAGTTCATGCCGGCCCAGCTCGATGAATCGATGCGGCTGCACTTGATTAACGAACTCTTTGAAAGCTGGCTCGCCGAACAGATATCGCAAATAGGCCCGCTACAGCCCCTCTCCTCCGTGTCTTCAATATCATGACAATCCAGCAATTGGGTCAGGGGCCCCCGGATTTATCCGTGGAGACTTGAAAAAGCGTAGCATCCTGACAAAAACCCCCTGGATTAATCTGTTGATTCAATCTAAAATCTAAAATCTAAAATCTAAAATTGGATGACTTCTTCCGCTGTTTCCCTCTCCCAAATTCAGGATTTCCTAGCTCAAACACCTCCCTTTGACCGACTGTCAGAGACGGCTCTGACAGCCTTGGTGGCTAAATGCCAACTCCTCGGCTACCGGACGGGGCAACCCCTGTTTGAACGGGAAAAAATGCCGACTCAAGTGGCAATTATCTATCAAGGCCAGGCCCGGCTGCTGGGCTTTGACCAGCGCTCGCAGCGCCACGTAAGTTTACGCTTGGTGCAGTCGAAGGAAATCCTGGGCTGGGCTGGCTTGCTCAGGGGAGTTCCCTGCGAAACGGCGATTGCTTCTACAGATGTGATCGCGATCGTCCTACCTGCTGAAGATTTCCTGAGCGTACTGGAAAAACAGCCGACCTTTGGAGAAGCCTTTCGCGAACACTGTTCCTTGAGCGAAGTATTTGAACTGTTGAGCCTGGAATTGCAGCGCCAAGCCGACGGCACTTCCAATCTCAAGGAACTCACCCTGCAAGCTTGGCAAGACGCGACAGTTGTAAACGTACCAAACGGCAACAAAAAAACTCAAGACATCGCCAAAGAGCTAGATGCCGATCGAATTTGGCTTGTCAGCAGCGGCGTCTTGGGCGACTTTCCCACCGGCAGCCGCTTCTCTGTGGAAAACGCAGCCAAATCCTTAAAAGTAGAAGGCCGCCTCGGCGCCCGCTTGGTAGGCTTCCGGGAACCCCCAGAACCCCAACCCGAAACAGACTCATTAAATGGCTCGACAGATACAGTAGGCCCAGGGCAGAATCCGCCCAACGGAACATCGATCACGGTTATAGACGCCCCCGATCGTCCCCCAGAACCCGCAAGCGGTCAACCAAAGGATGCCGGGAGATACCCAGTTTTCCGCGCCAAAGGGCAGATTGAGGCCCCGCTTGCTTGCTTCCAAATGTTGAGCAAGTATTTCGGCCTCAAGTTTCGTCGAGATATCATCCGCAAAGTTCTAGAAAATCAGTTAAAAACCGCTGGTTCTATCAGTATGCAAGCCTGCGGGGCGATCGCCCAAAGCATCGGCCTCACGCCCCAATTGGCGCAAGTGCCTGCAGAAGCAATCAACCGCATCAAAGCTCCCGTAATGATTAAATGGCAAGATAGCTTTGCCATTATTTACAGCATCACCGAGCAAGAATTGGTGATGGCCACGCCCGAACAGGGGCTGATGCGGAAGCGGATACCTCAGTTTAAAGAAATCTGGGGCGAACAGGGAGAAGTCCTGCTCCTGCAAGCTCCGCAAGTCGAACAAAAAGAGCAGTTCAGCTTCTGGTGGTTTGTGCCGGCGCTGATGGAACACAAGACAGTGTTTTTTGAGGTGTTGCTCGCTTCGTTTTTTGTACAGTTATTTGGTCTTGCCAACCCATTAATCAGCCAAATAATTATTGATAAAGTCTTAGGTCAGCGCAGCATTGACACCTTGGATATTTTGGGAGCATTTCTGTTAGGTGTTGCCCTGTTTGAAGGACTGCTCAACGGTTTGCGTACCTTTTTGTTTATAGATACCTCAAACCGCATCGATGTCAAATTGAGTGCAGAAGTCATCGACCACTTGCTGCGGCTGCCCCAAAATTACTTTGACAATCGGCGCGTGGGAGATCTGGTTTATAAATTCAGCATGATGGGCCAGATTCGGGAATTCATGACGAGCACAGCTCTGACAGTAGTTCTTGATGCGGTATTTTCGGTGGTTTACGTCGCCGTGATGCTCTCCTACAGCGTGCAGCTAACGTTTGTATCTTTGGCAGTGGTACCGATACTGGGGCTGATGATTATTCTAATCAATCCGCTGGTGCTGCGCCTGATCAAACAAAGAAATATGCGTTTTGCTGACTCTCAATCTTATCTAGTGGAAGTAGTCAGCGGGATTCAAACTGTTAAAGCTCAAAATATTGAATTGAAATCCCGCTGGGAGTGGTCGAGCCGCTACGCAAAATACATTACAGCCAGTTTTAAAACAATTATCACGGGAACTGCGGCCGGTACTATTAGCAGCTTTTTAAACCAGGTGGGTAACTTAGCTCAGTTGTGGGTGGGAGCTTATTTGGTACTGGGAAATGAGATTACTTTGGGTCAGTTGATTGCTTTCCGAATTATTTCCGGGAACGTGACTGGTTCGCTGCTGCGTTTTGTGAGCGTCTGGCAGAGTTTCCAAGAAGTCTCGATGTCGATCGATATGCTTAAGGATGTGGTCGATACGCCGACGGAAACCAGCGATGAAGACCGGAGCAATATCCCGCTGCCGGCAATTCAAGGGCAGGTTACCTATGAGGAGGTTTCCTTCCGATTCCTGGAGAGCGGGGCACTGCAATTGGCTAATGTTAATTTGGAATTTCCCGCTGGCAGTTTTGTGGGAATTGTGGGGGGAAGCGGTTCGGGTAAAAGTACGGCGATGAAGCTGTTACAGCGTCTTTATCCGCCGTTGTCGGGCCGGATTTTTATTGACGGCTATGACATTGCCAAGGTGGAATTATATTCGCTCCGCAGCCAACTTGGGGTGGTGCTGCAAGATACTTTGCTGTTTAACTGTACTGTACAGGAAAATATTGCTCTGAGCAATCCCGATGCGAGTACGGATGAGATTGTGCGAGCTGCAAAATTAGCGGTAGCTCACGATTTTATTATGGGCTTGCCTGCTGGCTACAATACGATAGTCGGAGAGCGGGGTTCGTCGCTTTCTGGGGGTCAAAGGCAGCGTTTGGCGATCGCCCGCACGATTTTGCAAAACCCGAAACTGCTGATTTTGGACGAAGCTACAAGCGCCCTCGACTACCATTCAGAGCGCCAAGTTTGTAATAACTTAGCAGAAGCTTTCGCCGGCCGCACGGTATTTTTCATTACTCACCGCCTGACTACCATCCAAAACGCTGATGTAATTATTATGATGGATCAAGGTTCTGTAGTCGAGCGGGGAACTCATAAAGAATTAATGGCTCTTAAAGGGCGTTACTACTGCCTCTTCCAACAACAAGAGTCATCGAATACCTGATCTCTAACAACTCACAACTGATCACTAACGCTTAACAACTGAGAACTAACAAATGGCTATGAAATCGTTAATACTTTCTGAGCAACCAGTCATTCTCGAAAAACCAGCGATTTGGTCGCACTTGTTTTTGTGGATGATCATGCTGATGACCACTTCGGCTGTAGTTTGGGCTTATTTTGCTAGCGTAGAGCAAGCTGTCCCCGCTGTCGGTCAATTGGAACTCAAAGATGGTGCCAGAGACATCCAAGCACCTGCTACGGGCGCTGTGGTGAGACTTCACGTTGAAAATGGCGATCGCGTGGAAAAAAACCAGCCTCTGCTCACTTTCAACCCCCTTGCACCCAGCGCCGATTTAACATCGATACAGAAAACTAAAGAAGCTCTGGAAAAGGAAAATAAATTTTACGAAGATGTTGTCAACGGCAAAATTCAAGGCGCTGTTCCTTCTAACCTAGAATCAACAATCAAGGACAGACAGAGCCTCACGGCACAAAATCAAGTGCTGCAAGCTTTGATTGACGAACTGTACCTCAATCGGGGAGCTAGCGGAAATTTTGATGCTGCTCAGCAAGGACTTTATGTTAATTATCGATCGGAATTTCTGTCTCGCGTCGCTGCAGCTCAAGGCCAAGTTCAGGAGTTGGAAAAACAACTGAAGCAAGCTCAGGATGCTGAGAAAGCCGCCGGCGATCAAATGATAGTGGCACAGCAACAATTGGGTTTTGCCCAAAACCAATTAAATTATGCTCAGCAGCAGTTAGGTTCTTCGCAAGAGCAAGTAAAATCCGCCCTGGCTCAGAGAGATTTGGCCCAAGAACAGTTAGCGAAATCCCAACAAGTATTGAAGTCGAATCAAAACATTCTAGGCAGACTCGCCCCCCTGGTTGAGGAAGGAGCCATCGCTGAACTGCAAAAAGAACGTCAAGAACAAGATGTTTTCAGAGGCCAAAGCGACGTTCTCAAACAGCAAGATCAAATCAAGCAGCGCGAAGGTGAAATCAACTCTCGCAGGGGCGAAATTAACACGCGCCTTGGTGAAATCAATACGCGCCGAGGCGAAATTAACGCGCGTCAAGGTGACATCCAAAAAATTAGTGCTGACATACAGCGCCAGCAAGGAGAGCAAGCGCGCATTCAGGAGTCCATCGCCCGCGCCCAAGAACAGTTAAAAAACACCAAGGATTCCTGGGCAAAAGAACTTTACAGCAAAATTGCTGAAAACGAGAAACAAATTGCCAGCAGCGATTCTCAGCTAAGCCGCTTCAAAGTGGAAAACCTGAAAAAGTTGTCCGAGGTGAACGCTCAGCTAGAAAAGGCTCAACAAAACCGCGACACTCAAGTGATGAAGGCTCCGGTATCGGGGGTAATCTTTGATTTGAAGCCTTCTACGAAGGAGAAAGCTAAGTTGGATATGGCGAAAGATCCCATATGCCAATCCATTATTAATACGGTGCTGAAACCGGGCGAACCGCGCCCAGCACGCTGCGAAGAAGCTTATTACGAAGCGCAGCAAACTGAAAAGCTGCTCAAAGTTTTGGATGACGACAACGGTCTGCAAGGAGTAGTTTACCTGGAAAACAGCAATGTGGCTCTGGTATTGGATGCTTTGAGACAGAAGCGGGCAAAATTGGAGCAGTATCACGGCAAGCAATTAGACGGAGAAAAGATTGACTGCGAAATAGGTAAAAGTTGCGTTTGTCCAGAGAAGGAAGTTAACAGAGAGAAACTGGGTTTGACGAAATACCAATGCGTGCCTGTGGAAGTGAATGTAGAAGCTTTCCCGGCGATGGAGTTTGGTACTGCTGAGGGTGAAGTGATAGAGATTAGCAGCGATGCTGAGCCTCCTACTGAACTGCGGAAATACTATGCTTTCAAAACCATAATTAAGCTCAAAAATCAGAAGTTTGTTTTGAACAAGGGCAAGGCAAATGAAGTGGAGGTTAACTTGCAGTCGGGAATGTCCGTGAGTTCTAATATCAATATTGGCAAGCGGACTGTTTTGCAGATGTTTATCAACCGATTTACTGGGAAAATGGATACCTTCAAGACTATTAAGTAATTCGGTTAACCGAATTGAACGCGAGGCTTTTAGGCTGTTCGGAAACCCGGTTTCTTGAAGAAACCGGGTTTCTATGTGTTATGTTTTTCAACTTGTTTGTAGTAAGGAATGCAAGTCCCGGCTCAAACTATGAGGAGTGAAGTCTTCACTACAAACTTGATAAAAATTATTTAACAGGGTTTGATATAAAATGGTGATGGCAATCGGTGCGATCGCACTTTCATGAAAAAAATCATCTTATTTACTTTATATCTAATTCCTGTTGTCCTGTTAATCGGATTTGTAGCGAATTTTAGCGTTAACGTTCCCGTTGATGACGAGTGGAGGTTAGCTAGCCTTTTTGAGAAAATAGCTCAGGGAAATGTAACTTTTAACGATTTTTGGGCTTTGCACAGCAACCACCGCATACTTTTTCCGAAAATAATTATTGCGGTGCTGGCTTTTGCTTCCCGATGGAATATTAATTATCAGTTGTGTCTCAGCATAGGTTTGGCTGCGATAACTTTTATTGCTATGTACAAGTTATCCTCGATGCAAGTTAAGAATGTAGGGGATGATTTGTGGCATTTAGCTAATATTTTAACTTGTATTTTGATTTTCTCGCTAGTTCAGCACGAAAACTGGCTTTGGGGATTTCAATTAGCTTGGTTTTTTGTGAATTTATGTTTTGTAGCTGCGGTTTATGCGCTGGTTTCACATCACAAATTATTGCCTAATATTAGAATCTCTATTGCTGCTGTATTCTGCTTTTTTGCGAGTTTTTCGCTCGCTCAAGGCTTGCTGTCTTGGTTGGCGGCGATTCCGGCTGTGGTGGCTTTGGAAAGAAATGCAGCGCAGAAACGAAAAAGACTTATTGTCTGGATGTTGCTCTTTGTGGCAACTTGTGCTGTTTACTCAATAGATTATCATCCGAGTCGGAAAGCAAGTATTATTTCATTGTTGAATAAGCCGTTTGTGGTGATTGATTACTTTTTAAGTTTGCTGGGTTCGCCAATTGTGCGATCGCATGGAATCTCGGCATTGGTAGGATGGCTAATATTTGCAAGCTTTGTATTTTTTGTAGTTTATTTTGGGAAAAAGATTGTATCAAGTTCGGCAGATTCATCTGTGAGTGCTGACTCAGAAAAGCAATTTCAACTCCCGGCGATTCCTTCCTCCCTCGCAATGACAGATAGGAATGATATTGGTGAGAATTATGAGGCTTTACCTTGGCTGTCAATAGGTTTGTTTTCGGTTTTATCGGCTCTGTTTATTACGGCTGGTAGGGCTGAATTTGGGGCAATACAGGCGATCGAATCGTCTAGATATACGACTAATTCAATTTTGCTCTTAATTGCTGTGGTTCAGCTATGGCAATTGTTTGTCCCAGGTAATGATCCCAAAACAAAAGCAACGTTAAAACCTAACTATAAATTTATTTATCGGGTAGTAGCAGGGCTGTTAATTGCTACAATTATTGTTAACTCTCAACTGGCGATCGCCAAAACTAGATCCGCAATTATTTACAAACAAGGCGCTCAAGATTGTTTGCAGTTAATTAACTATCTGGAACCATCTGATTTTTTCAATAATTCACCGGAAAGCTGTGTGAGGGTGCTGAGCAAAAAAACTTGGCTGGTGAGAGAAGGCGCTGCAATTATCGAAAAAATAGGTTGGCTTAAGTTCGCGAAAAATGTAGAGTTTATTTCTAATACGGAGAAAGTTTACGGTTATTTAGACAAACCTCAAACTAGCGATAAATCCTTGACTGTTAAGCAAAATGATGCTATCAAGGCTGCTGGTTGGGCGGTTTTGCCAGAAAAATTGCAACAGCCGAATATTGTACTGCTATCTGTCGGCGATAAACAATCTTTTTTTGCTAACGCTTATGTAAATTTGGACAGTCCCGACATTGCTAAGAGTTTAAAATCTGAGTTGTACAACAATGCAAGGTGGGCTGTTGATTTGTCGGATAATAATTTGCCGATCGCCCAAACGGAAATTAAAGCTTGGGTGTATAATCCTGTTGACAACAAGTTTGTCCAGTTGCGCGGAGGATGAGGAGTGAAAATTTCTGTGATTATACCAGCCCACAATGAGGAGGGCTGTTTGTACGGTACTGTGCGGGCGCTCGCCCAGACGCTCGATTTAGAAGGCATTCCGCACGAAATTTTGATAGTGAATGACAACAGTGTCGATCGAACTATTGATATTTGCCAGGAGTTGTCAGAGACTTTTCCCACAGTTAGATACATCAACAATCAACCTCCCAACGGTTTCGGATTTGCTGTGCGCCGGGGATTGGCGGAATTTGACGGAGATGCTGCAGCAATTGTGATGGCGGATGCTTCCGACGATCCGATGGATTTGGTAGCAGGATACCGCAAGCTACAAGAAGGATATGATTGCGTTTTTGGTTCCCGCTTTATCAAAGGTGGCTTTGTGGTGGATTATCCACTTCACAAGTTAGCAATTAACCGCTTAGCAAACTGGTTTGTCAAAAGTATTTTCGGCTTGCGGTACAGCGATGTCACCAATGCTTTTAAAATTTACCGAAGAGAAGCAATTGAAGGCGTACAACCGATTTTGAGCCATCATTTTAATTTGACAGTCGAACTGCCTTTAAAAGCAATCGTTCGGGGTTTTTCCTATACGGTGATTCCTCTGAGGTGGTACAACCGGACTGCTGGTATTTCTAAGCTGAAAATCAAAGAGATGGGCAGTCGATATTTGTTTATTGTCTTGTATGTATGGCTGGAAAAACATCTGTCTCGCGGCGACTACCACCGGACTAGAAAGATAGCAAAATTAAAAGTGAATGCCTGAGAGAATTTTAATTGTTGGTGGTGCCGGTTTCATCGGCAGTTGTTTGGCAATTGGCCTGAAGAAACTGCACCCGGAATGGCAAATAATTTGTTTAGATAACCTGCGTCGCCGCGGCTCGGAATTGAATCTGCCTCGGCTTAAAAGTTGCGGGATTCAGTTTGTTTACGGGGATATTCGCACAGCGGCAGATTTAGATCCAGTTGCACTCAATGCTGACTGCATTATAGATTGTGCTGCGGAGCCTTCTGTACTGGCTGGTTTTAGTTCACCTCAGTACGTTTTGCAGACGAATTTACTGGGCACTGTAAATGTTTTGGAGTTGGCGAGACAAACGGGTGCGAGTTTGCTATTTTTGTCTACCAGTCGGGTTTATCCGATCGCCAGTGTCAAATCGGTTAAGCTGTTAGAGTTGCCAAATAGATTTGCGATCGCCCCTGAGCAAACTTTACCCGGTATATCCGAGTTGGGCATATCAGAAGACTTCCCATTAAAAGGACACCGTTCGCTTTACGGAGCAACTAAATTAGCTTCGGAATTGCTGATTGAGGAATACAGGGAATCATACAATGTACCCGCAATTATTAACCGTTGCGGCTTAATTACTGGTGCTTGGCAAATGGGTAAAGTAGATCAGGGAGTTTGCGGTTTGTGGGTGGCGGCCCACTATTTTCAAAAGTCGCTGAGTTATATCGGTTTTGGCGGCAGCGGGAAGCAGGTTAGGGATTTGCTGCACGTTGAAGATTTGTTGAGGTTAGTTAATTATCAATTAGAACATTTCGCTGAATTTGACGGCGAAGTTTTTAATGTTGGCGGTGGTTTGAGCAACAGTCTTTCTTTGGTTCAGACAACTGATTTGTGCCAAAAGATTACTGGAAAATCGATTTCAATTAATCCTGTTTTGGAGGAACGCGCGGGGGATATTCCGATTTTTATTACTGATTCTTCTAGGGTGATGGAGAAAACAGGATGGCGGCCTGCTATTGGGCCGGAAGCGGCTTTGCAGGATATTTATGATTGGATTGCTGCTAATGAGGTGGTTTTAAGTTCAATTTTGTAGGGATTTTTTAACCGCAGATGCAGGGGGATGTTGTGTGCAATTTGGTAATAAAAATATTTCCCTGCGGTAAGAAAACGGCTTTTGGAGTGCCCGGTATTAGGACACGGCAGTGCCGTTTCCTACATAAATTTATACATAAACCTATTTTTTCAATCGGACTAGATCGAATTATATCTCAATTGTTGTCCGATTAAAACATGAGGAATGACCGCTCGCAGATATTAAACGCCATTCAGCATTCATCCCCAAACTTCTGTCAAATCTAAGACGAATCCAGGCAACACATTTTCACCGGATAAACTAATAGGATTTTCCAAGACTTCTACATCTTGATTTAGCCTGTAAATCTCCACCTTTTTGTTTTTCCGATCTATCAACCAACCCAAACGAGCGCCATTGTTTATATACTCTTTCATCTTGGCTCGCAGCGGTTCCATATTGTCAGTTTTAGAACGGAGTTCTACCACAAAATCAGGACACAAGGGAATAAAACTTTCTTTTTGTTTTGGGGTGAGCTTATCCCACCTTTCTTGACGCACCCAAGCAGCATCGGGAGAGCGATCTGCTCCGTTGGGCAAGTGAAAACCAGTAGAAGAGTTAAACGCTTTACCTAGTTTAGTTTGACGGTTCCACAACCAAAGTTGTCCTTCTATATCGAGATTTCTATATCCTGTTTCGCCTCCGGTTGGTGGATTCACGATTAACTCTCCTTGTGCTGTTCTTTCTAATTGTAATTCTCGGTTGGCGATCGCCAATTCAACGAATTGCTCGTGGGTAACGGTAAGTATTAGTGTCGGCGGAATATTCACAGCAATGGCGCGGGATGTTTGTGTCATCATTTTTTTCCTAAAATTGATGCTTTTTTAGCAAATTTATCCTGATTTTGCCCAGCCCAAACTGCAGGAATACTTGCAATTTTTATTATAACAATTGAAATGATCTAGGGGCGGCGATCGCTTTCCCCGACCATTAATTGTTTGGTTTCGATGCTTTGACAAACATTTGCCCTCCCAAAAACCGCCACAACAAAGGCAATTTTAAGTAAATTTTTAACAGCAAAGGCGAGGCCGGTCTGCCTTTGGTCGAAAATGGTAAAAATCTCGGTATAATTAAGTCGATTTCAAAGCCGACGGTTTGTAAAAGTTCTTGCAGCGATAAGTGGGTAATTGGTAATTGATGGTCGATAAAGTCGTAATACTCTTGGAAAGAATATTTAAAATTTGGTTGGACAACTAAGAGAGAACCCCCTGGCTTAAGCGCCTCAAAGCAAAATAAAATAATTTGGATGAGTTCTTCTTTATTGCGGAGATGTTCAAAAAAGTTAGAGATAAATATACGGTCAAATTGTTCGCCAAAAGCTGGTTGATCATCAAAGCTTAAAACATCAATGTTCAGCACTTTTACATCAGGATTGGCAAATAACTTGGAATCGGGGTTTAGATCAATCAAACATTTTTTTTTAGCCTGAATTTGATTTATAAACTCGCAGTAACCGCCGCCAATATCTAAAACGGTTGATTCTGGAGGAACATAATCTTGTAAAAATTCGTCAATTAAAACTTTCCATAGTGCCACCTTGGCTTGCAGTTGTCGGGAATCAAATCGATTGGCGTACAATTTTTTGAGATATGCGTCGGCTTTCATAGTAAAATAGCAGAGACTGAGTATGAGTTTATCACTTTCACAGCTAACTATGAATGTTATATCTACCGAAATACCGGAAGTTCTGATCATTGAACCGAAAATTTTCGGAGACGATCGCGGTTTCTTTTTTGAGAGTTTCAATCACAAAGCTTTTGTTGAACAAACAGGCGTTACCGCAGAATTTGTTCAAGACAATCATTCCAAATCTTCTAAAAATGTGCTGCGGGGTTTGCACTACCAAATTCAGCAACCTCAAGGCAAATTGCTGCGGGTAGTTGCGGGAGCAATATTTGATGTAGCGGTGGATATTAGAAAAAGTTCGCCGACTTTTGGGCAGTGGGTTGGCTGTTTAGTGAGTGCAGAAAATAAACGGCAATTTTGGGTGCCGGCGGGATTTGCTCACGGTTTTTTAGTGGTTTCCGAGACGGCTGAAGTTTTGTACAAAACTACAGATTATTACGCACCGGCACACGAGCGGTGTATCCTATGGAATGACCCGGATTTGGCGATCGACTGGCCGCTAGATGGTGCCCAACCAATCTTATCAGCTAAAGACCAAGCGGGACAAACGTTGAAAAAAGCTCAAGTGTTTTGATCATGAAAATTTTACTCGCAGGCGGCAGCGGACAGCTAGCTCAAGAATTGCAGCCGATTTTATTATCTGTGGGAGATGTTATTGCGCTCGATCGCACTCGCCTCGACTTATCCCAACCCGAAAGCATCCGTCAAGCAATGGCTGAAATTCAACCGGATTTAGTCATCAATTCGGGTGCTTACACTGCGGTAGACAAAGCCGAAAGTGAGCCAGAATTAGCATATGCAGTCAACGCTATTGCCCCAGGAATTTTTGCCGAAGAATGCGAAAAACAGGGAGCAAGTTTGATTCACTTTTCTACTGATTATGTATTTGATGGCAGCCACGGTTCTGCTTATCTGGAAACAGATTCTACGAATCCACTGGGAACTTACGGCAAGTCGAAATTAGCAGGCGAGGCAGCAATTCTAAAATCGGGAAACCGACATATTATTATTAGAACCGCGTGGGTTTACGGCAACGGTGGCAAAAGTAATTTTGTCAAAACCATGCTGAGGTTGGGAAAGGAAAGGGAAGAAATTCGAGTAGTAGCCGATCAGATCGGAAGTCCTACTTGGACTGGGGATTTAGGTGCGGCGACTTCACAAATTATTCCTCTCCTTGGGCCAGGAACTTTTGGAACATACCAGTACACTAACAGCGGTGTTTGTAGTTGGTACGATTTTGCGATCGCCATTTTTGAGGAAGCAGCACAACTCGGCCTTCCCCTAAAAGTTCAGCGCGTAATTCCCATCACCACCGCCGAATATCCAACACCCGCAAAACGTCCGGCTTTTTCTGTCCTCTCTACGGTAAAAATATCAGCACTTCTAGGCACGTATCCTCCCCACTGGCGGCAAGGACTCAGACAAATGCTGGCAAGAGAAGTGAAATAAAAAATTGAGGAAGACTCAAAACGCGAGGGCGAGTTTTGTTCATGAGTTACCTGTTATATGCAAAGTTTCTCACCTAAACTCGCCCCTACCAATTAATAAAAATCTCCCTATGTCTGAATTCATGAAAGTCAAGCAACAATATATTTTAATTTCCGCATCAGTTCTCGGAATTCTAATACCAGCATCATATATTTTGTACTTGATATCGCAAGCGGGAGACTTGTCTAATTTTGATTATTGGTGGATGACATGGAATTTTTATTCAGTAGACGGTTTTTCTACAAATCCTTTTAATTGGATATTTCGGGCCAACGAGCATTTTGTCTTGATTCCGGCCATTATTTATGGCTTGAATATAGCTGTAACGCAAGGTTCAAATATTGGTTTGTGTTTAGTTGCCTGGTTTTTGGCGTGGATTCAGTGCCACGTATTAATTGCTCTGCTGCCGTTAAAAATGAGGCGTTTTCCGCTGCAATTTATCTCGCTACTCCTTTGCATTTCTATTTTTAATTTTACTCCGGCGGCGGCTCACAATTGGATGCGGGGATTCAGTGGCGTTCACTGGATAATTGCTAATTTATTTGTGATTTGTTCGATATTTTGTTTGCAATCCTATGTGACAGATTTATTAAAGAAAAGGGAGGCAGAGCCTGGTAACGAGTTGGTAGGGGCGGTGCCCCCGTGCCCGCCCCCGCATTTACAAAATAAGTGGGTAATTGGCAGCATTGTTTTTGGCGTTTTAGGCTGTATTAGTTACAGCACTCCTTTAGGTTTGTGGCCGATATTGTGTACGGCTGCTGTTGTGCTGAGGTTTCCTCGGCAAATAACTTATTTGTATTTCATTGCTTCTATTGGAGTGATTGGCATTTATTTCTTAACTTATAAAACTCCATCTCATCACCCTTCTTTAACAAAAATCAACCCCCTCAAAACTCTCGAATATATTCCCACTTATCTCGGCGGAATATTTAGCGAAAATATTATTGTTGCTTCAATTATTGGTATAATTGGTTTGATTGCAGCGACGGGTTTTGTTGGTTATTGGCTATTTGTAAAAAAGGTCGATCGCCCGGATTGGCTGCCTTGGCTATCAATCCAACTTTACACGCTGCAAACCGCGTTAATGGCCGCGGTTAGCCGATCGGGATTTGGCGTCGAACAAGCCACAGCTTCCCGCTACGCCACACTCCCAGCCTTGTTTTGGATGAGCACAATTGTGCTGACAGTATTGTGGGTGCGCGAGTGGCAGCCAACACCAAGAATCCAAGGGCGTTGGCTGACACCGCTGTTTGCAGTCACCACAGTCGCGATTATTTTAATGTACGGGGTGGGAGGCGAAACTGCAATGGCGATCGCCCGCAGAGCAACCTATCAACCGTTAGTAGCATTATCACTGCAACTAGGCATCACCGACGTAACCCTAATTAAAGACCGCGTAGGCAACAAACCCGCCGCTTATGTCGGCTTAATCGACGCCTTAAAAACTAACAACTTAGTACCATTTAACCGAGACATCAAAAAACACAATTTCTGTGCAGCATTAGACACAAAAATCGACGCAAATTTACTGTCAGCACCCAAAGACGGAGTACCCGGATATTTTGATACAGCCACCAAACTTGCACCAACAGCAGCCAGAGTAATTGGCTGGGTAGGAGACCCCGAAAACAATGTAAAATGTATTGCCATTCTCAACCAAGAAAATGTCGTTCGAGGTTTCGCCATGTCAGGATTTTCGCGCCCAGATTTAGTTAAATTGTTTGGCCATTCCTACGAATTTGCAGCTTGGAGAGGATACATTCAAACATCACCAACAGATAAATTATTGACAGCCTATGCCTCCTTTAAAAACCGCAAAGGTTGGGTAGCCTTGCGAAACTCCCAAGTTATCAATAAAAACTAAAAAACTTCTCTTTCGCCTCATCTGCGACCTCTGCGCCCTCTGCGGTTAATAAAAAAATCTCCTTGACAACACAAATTAAATAGAATAGCCCTATGCCAAAACATCTCAGCTTCGTAATCCCAGTTCACAACGAAGAAGCCACCCTCAAATTGCTGTTTGAAAAAATTAAACTTGTCATGTTCCAAACAGAAATTGACAGTTACGAAGTCATTTTCATAGATGACGGTAGCCGCGATTATTCCTGGCAAGAAATCACAGATTTAGCCAGCCAACATCCCAAACTAATTAAAGCGATTAAAATGCGCCGCAACTTTGGCAAATCCGCCGCACTTTCAGCAGGATTTCGCAATGCAGCAGGGATAATTATCTTTACTCTCGATGCTGACCTTCAGGATGATCCCGCTGAAATTCCCAAATTTTTACATCATTTAGAATCTGGATTTGACTTAGTTTCCGGTTGGCGAAAACAGCGAAACGACCCGCTTTCTAAAACTTTACCTTCCAAGCTGTTTAATGCCGTGGCGTGTTGGCTGACTGGGGTGCAAATGCACGATATGAATTGCGGTTTTAAAGCGTATCGTAGGGAAGTTTTGCAGTCGATTAAATTGTACGGAGAATTGCACCGCTACATTCCGGCTTTAGCAAATAATTTAGGGTTTAAAATTGGCGAAGTAGTTGTGGAACATCATCCGCGAAAGCACGGAAAATCGAATTACGGCTGGGAACGTTATGCGCGGGGATTTATTGATTTGTTGACAGTATTAGCCACGACGCACTATTTGCACAAACCAGGTCATTTGTTTGGGGGTTTGGGATTGTGTTTTGGGTTGGTTGGAAGTGTTTCGCTGAGTTATTTGATAGTTATTTGGTTTCTGAATTTGGCGGGGATGAATTTTGGGCCGATCGGGAATCGACCTTTGTTATTTTTTGGGATTTTGTGTACAATTCTGTCGGTGCAGTTGATTTCTCTGGGGATTTTAGCTGAGTTGATGGCACGGAATGTGGATGCTGATTATGTGGACAAGCAAATTAGCGAAATTATTGATGATTCTGGTTTTGATATTTAACCGCAGATTAAGGCTGATTAACGCTGATTAACGCTGATAAATCGGCTATTACAATTGCTTCTAGGCAAGCAAAGTCTACCTCTGCTGACTAATCTAAAAGTTAGATGGGGATTTAACAAGTTTTACCAATTACCTAT
This sequence comes from Microcoleus sp. S36b_A4, assembly GCF_036700645.1. Classification (NCBI taxonomy): domain Bacteria; kingdom Bacillati; phylum Cyanobacteriota; class Cyanophyceae; order Oscillatoriales; family Microcoleaceae; genus Microcoleus; species Microcoleus sp. S36b_A4. Next base: position 25,046 of record NZ_JAUBPI010000061.1, read on the forward strand.
TACCTAATTTTATAGAGTATCCATTTGCCTTGTTTGTCTGCGATTTCCCCTTGAATATTTGGGTGCCAGTCAGTACGAGTCAGGATATAATCTGCCTGATAGTTTCTGGCTACTTTGACTAAATCCGCACTGCTGCGGCGGATAAAAAAGTCATTTCCTCCCCAAATCATTTGCGGGTTTAAGGGGACTCCTAAAACGGTTTCCATGCGATTTTGCCATTCTTTGATGCCTTTTTCGGTAAAGGGGAAGTTCTTGAAGTTGACGACAATGGCTCTTTCGGAGAAAAACTGGAAGTTGGTAACTGAAGGTGGAATTAATACGAGTGAATCGCGGCTGCTAATTTGCGAAAATCGCATAGCTAATTTGCTTAAGTCGTCTCTGGGAACGGCATTGATATTAACTCTTGTTTGAAATACATTTAATAGAGGTTTAGGCAGAATTCCTGCTATTCCAAAAACCAAGGTGGCTGTAGTTATTAAGGCTAATGTGTGAGTTATAGTCTGTTTTATAGATTTAGCAAGGGATGTTTTTTCTAAAATGAATGGGAAGGCGAGAATGGAGAAAAGGACTGGGATGCTAATTATTCGATCGCCCATTATTTCCCATGAATCAGTCACCGGATATATCAAGCTGAAAATTACCGTTCCTGCTGTTAAAATCCACAACAATATATTATCTCGTTTAGTAAATACGTAATTTTTTGTTTGCCAAACTGATAATCCTAAGAAAATGATGCCCCTAAAAGGCAAAGTTAGTACAGCTAACAGCAACAAGCTAATAGCTATGTGTTTTTCTCGGTAAAGTTGCTCGACCGTCAAAGCAACAGCAATAAATATAATTAATTGAGCGAAAGGTACGGTTCTAGCTAACTGTAGTTTGGCGATAAAAGCTAAAGGATAAACTTCGACAAATACGTAATTTAGAAATAATGCAAAAATTGATGTGCCAACAATTACATAAAAATTAATCTTGTCTTCTTGTGGCAATAAATCGGAATTTTTGATGCACAGCAAGCCACCAATTATGAAACATATAAAGTTGAACCAATTCCCAACATCCCAATTTGACGGGAGGATATGGTGGGGGTTTCGCACTTTCGCGTGAATGTAGACAAACTGGGCGTTGTCGATAGTGTGAGTGCTGGTAGTACCTGTTAATAACATCGGTACGTAAACGATACTTGCCATTGCTGCTAAAAGTGCGATCGCCAAAATCAATGTTTTAAACTTCCGCTGTCTTACAGAGTCAATAACTAAAACGGGAACCATCATCAATCCCGGCAACAAACCCACTAAGAATTGCAGCAAACAACCCAGCCCAAAAAATAAATATCCTGTCAGCCATTTCTGGCGCAAACTAAAGTAAATTCCCCAGATGGCGAAACCCATTGCGAAGGTACTGGGTACTGACTTGGTGGAAAATATCAGCGTGTTACCAACATCTGTAAATGAAGCGGCTATACATAAAAAAGCCATCGCTGCGGCAGGCAGTTTGGAATTAGTATAGATATTGATAATTGCGTAGCAAGCTAGGATAAATGAACCGAAGGATAGGAATTGATAAATAAAATGCGCTAGGGGAATGCTTGTTCCTAAGTTTGCGAGCAAATAAATGATATAGTAATAGTAGTATCTCGGATTAAATTTAACCATTTCCTGAACGTAATAATCATTTTTGTACAGTTCAGGATTTAACATAAATTGAATGGGAGGCACTTCTGGGAAGTTGCCTCCAATCGGGAAAAGATAGCCTGTAGCCATCAGGGAACCGATGATGACAAAAGTATACAGAGATAGATTAAAATACCAGTGGGATTTTTGATGTTTTTGCATTGACGGTTCAATTTACCTACTGACAGCCAAATTGTTAATCTCCAGTCGGCATTGGTTTGATAAATCCTGTTTGCTGCTACTCAATACCTCAAGCAGCAGATAAATGGTATTTTTGCCCTCAACTAATAGATTTAAACCGATCGCACTTTTTTGACTATAAGCCATCTCTGCTGAGTCTACTAATTTACCTTCCTTGTCCCACAAAGTCAAGCGCAGGGTAACTCCCGGACATTGTTTGTTAGGTAAATTGAGTTTGCCAGTAACTTTCACTTTGTCTGAGATGGAACCTAAATATAGGAAAGATGTATCGATTTTCTGGCTGTTTTTAATTGGATGAGTTACAATCTTATATAGGTTATCCGATTCTTGACTGACTGAATAATTAGCACTTGTGTAGATTGATTGATGCAAACTAATCCAATCTAACTGCGTGCCTGGTCGATCGACTATTTGCCGCTGCATCGCCTCCAGAGTCCTAACTGCCGTTGCTGTATCAGTCGGCCGAACCCTCCGGTAAACGCTGACAGTCACGTCGTTTTCTAGCTTAAACTGTTCCGGTAGCAATTGGAAATCGCGGGCAATTTCCCAGTTTTGAGTAAAGGCATCGTACACAACTTTAACAACATCTTGTTCGTGCGATCGCAAAACTTGTTCGTCAGTCGGTAACACTTGCTGAAAAGGTGTAGCAACCACCGCATATTGTGACTGCAACAACTCCGGTAGCGGGTAAGTATCGCGCGAGTCAATTTGCGGCCTCCCGATTGTATTTAATTTCCACCAACCATCCGGCGGGTTTAATTTGCGGTTGGCTTGTCTGAGGATATTAGCATTAAAACTGTTAGAAGCACCGGCAATATAAATTGGTTCTTCATTGGGTGCTAATTTTCGCAGAAACTCTACTAATTTTACAACTTCGTCGTAGTCCGATCGCACTAACGGCGGAAAATTACCCACAAACAGTCTTGGCAAATCAATTTTGAGAGGAATTAACCCGACTGCGGCATTCAAAACCAGGTACAAACCCGCTGCGCCCACCATGAAATACCGGACTTTTCCTTTGAGTGTCAGCCAAGTTGTCCAGAAAAATGTGGATAGTCCCAAAAGTGCGATCGGTGTAAGATGAATTGTATAGTGCAAGTAGCCGTAACGCAACACTAACAGCCATTCAATCAGCGACAAAACCCCAAACAACGAAACAAAAATAGCCGCCGCCGGAACCAGCATTCGAGTCAGAATTCCCACAGAAAAACCAATCAGTACCAGCAGCCAAGTTCCCAACCCGTAAAAATCCGCATAACGAGTTAAAATATCATTTACAGACAAACTCCAAGCGACATACAAATTGCGGTAGTCAACCGTCAGAGCACTGCGAGTAAAATCTCCCGCTACCAACATTAAAATAGTCAAGCTAGTTGCAGCTATCAAACCCAATTTTACAGCGGATTCAAACAAGCATCGGTAGGGAAACGATACTGCCGCGTCCTTGTCTTTTGGAGACGATAATGCCGATTTCCTACGGTATATTAGTACAATAAACTCGATGAAAGCCTGTAAACTCGCTGCACCAAAAAATGCGATCGCACTATAAGCAAAATGGCGCCGCAACAGAATAGCCGCCGCCAGCAAAAACCCAATTAACGGGATTTTCCACCAAGATTTCAGCTTAACATCCTGCAAATAAACCAAAATTGCCAAGGCTACAAAAACACACCCGCCAGTATCCAGATATCCCCGCAGAGTCGGTATCCAACTCATAGGAATTAATAAACTCAGCAGCACAGTTGACCAAAACACCCGGCGGGAATAAACTGGAATTAGCTTTACAGAAATTGCCCCCACCAACAGGCGAAACGGCAGCACATAAATTAGGGATACGCTGAGAATGTAACTCAGCCGAGACTCGCCAAATAAGAGAATAAACGGCACTAACGGCAGAGAAATTAACAGGTTTTTTTCCTTAGATAGCGATTCTATAACTCCGCGCCATGCTTTATCTGGCGAGTCTCGAAATAAATTTGCCGTGTTGACTGTAGCGGTATTGTATCCCGCGTAATCCCACCAATAAAAAGTATGTTCGCTGGATACATAGATTGATGTTACTGTAACTGTTATAAGAACAAGTAAAAACAGGAAAAAACCATCAATTATAAATTTACGAGGCAATTTAAAAGAAACAACATCAAATAATCCCATCAGTCTAGCAACCCTAAATAACTTCTAAACTTCCTCTTTCCCTCTTCCTTCGCGCCCTTTGCGCCTTCGCGGTTCGTTAACTTACTTTAAAACACTACCTTGCAAAAAAACCTCCAACTTTTCTGCATATTGCCGATTTGCGATCGCACTTGGATGAAGGTCATGAGGTAAATTATTATTGGCAGGTATTTTCAAATCAACCGAAATATCCGCCGTAGCAATTCCTTCCTGACTTAACTCCTTCAACATTTTAGCAGAACCCGCATTAATTCCTGCCACAACTAACTTAACACCATTAGCCTCAGCCACACGGTTGAATTCTTCAATAATTACCTTAGAAACCTCATGGCTTCTATACAATCCCTCTTCAAATTGATTGTAATTAACCTCCAAAAAATGGCTTAATGCAGAAACCCGCATCAGGGGGAACTCGCGATATTCAAGTTTTGCCATGCTGTAGGTAAAATTATTTTCTCCATTCAGCCTAGCATCGGGCTGAAATAGAATACCGAGTTTATTCCAAGCAGCCATTTGCTTTCTTCTCGCCCTTAATAAAGTATTGCGACGGTCATGAAATCCCGCATAAGCAATCACCGCAATTTCGGGTTTATTTCCTTGTTTGAGTGCTTCTTTGAATTGAATAAAGGAGTGAAGCGTGCCGTAGCCGTTAACGCCAAAATTAACTATTTCATATTTGGGTAATTTCTCTTGCAGCAACCAAGCATAAGTTTCGCTGTCATTCAATGACCAACCGTAGGTAAAAGAACAGCCCAATATCCAAATTTCAGGTTTCTTTGAGGATGGATTATAAGTATTGAGTGGATGTGTAATTCTTAAACTATTATTGAGGTGAGTCGCATTAAATGAGTAATTGCCATTAAGTGTCACCTTGAATTTACCGGGCAAATGCTTGTAGCCTAGTTCCGAGTCTTTGGTAAAAAAGTTACCTTTTGGTTCGACCGCAACATCAACATTTTCGATTTGCCAGGGTTTGTATCCCGCAACTCGCAAGACCATTTCAGCCGTGGTGGTGGATAAAAAAATTGGAAAAATTAGATATGTTATTAATCTGAAAGCAACATTTTTAGCAAAGTCTTTTTCGCTCATTAACATAATATGAAACGTCAGCCAAAGTATACTAAACTGCCATGCCAGTATTATCTAGTTCATGGATCTAATTTAATTAGATTGAGCGCACCAATATCAGCAACGGGCAAGATGCCCGTTCCACAAGAAAATCTACTTTTTGTGGAACGGGCATCTTGCATGTTAAGCGAGAATAGTGCCACATCTCAGTTTAAACTCACATCTTGCACCAATATCAGCAACGGGCTAGAAGCCCGTTCCACAAAAAATAAACTTGATTGTGGAACGGGCATCTTGCCCGTTCTTAAGAAGAGTGCAAAATATTGGTTTGAGCTAATTGATTAATTCCTAATAACCAGGCTCCTCCTCATACTCAGGAGTCTTAGTTTTCTCAGGGATATTAACCCTAGGAGCCTGGTAAGGCTTCGGTGCCTCATCGTCAGCCCAAGCATCAGCCTCCACATCATCCTCGTACTCGTACTCCACCACCGGCTGCTTCGGGCGAGAAATCTCAGCGCGAGTGTATTGCGGCTTCTCCTCGTACTCCTCCTCTTCGTAATCGTCCTCCTCGCCGCCCCAATTATCCTCTTCGTAATCCTCGTAATCCTCGATGGGCTGCTGTACCTGCACCGCGCGCATCTGCGGCTGGCGAACCGCAGACCGATTCCACTCTAAATCCTCGTCCCAAGGAACTTCCTCCACCGCAGGCGCAGCTACCCGGCTCCGCATTTCCGGTGCAGGTATCCGCACGCCCGGGCCCAATTGATTTCCCGTAGCCACGGGTTTCGGATAATAACCTGCCTCGTCCTCTTCTCGTTCCCAAGGTGCTTGGCCCAAACCAACGCGCTCCAGCAAACCCACACTAAGCTGCCTGAGCCTTTCCTCGGAACCTTCAAACACAATCAAGCGATTCGGGCCACTGCTGACAATTTCTTCAATCCCCAACTCGTAAGTGCTGAGAACTTGGTCGGGGATTTGGGGGATTCCCAGGGAAGCGATAATTATAGAAACTAACTTACCGTCTTCGGGGTCGAACCTAAAGCCCCGTACCCTACCTAAAAGTTCGCCGGTTTCGGTAATAACTTCGCTGTTAATCAAAATGCTGTAGACTTCAACATCAACATCGTCTTCGATCGCGCTCTCATCTTCCACCAACAGCACGTCGCCGATTTCACTGACATTGCTGAGGAACATAAACTTCGGCATTCCAGCGACCGCGAATATATTATCACGCAGACCGATCGCCACAACTTCCCGCCGGTCAATGTCCACCCACAATTGACTAACCACCCCCAAGCGTTTACCTCTGTCGCGGGTGATGACCTGAGTGCCTAGAATATCGGAGCGTTGGCAGATTTGTTCGGATGTCATTCTAACTTTAATCCTGATTTATTAAGTACATATATCACTCAACACGAGCGTTAACATAAACTCCGGGACTACAACTTCAGTCCGATGACTTGAGTATAAGCTCCCCGTGCTTGAGTAACGCCAATTGTACGCTCAGCCGATTGAATCATAGGTCGCCGCAAACTCACAACAATAAACTGGGCTTGTTCAGACTGTCGTTTTATCATTCTAGCTAATCGCTCCACATTTGCCCCATCCAGAAACATATCCACTTCATCAAAAGCGTAGAACGTAGACGGGCGGTAGCGTTGCAGCGCAAAAATAAAACTCAGCGCCGTCAAGGACTTTTCGCCTCCAGACATGGAAGCCAGCCGCTGTACGGGTTTGCCCTTCGGGTGAGCCACCAAATTCAAGCCGCTGCTGAAGGGGTCTTCCTGGTCATCTAGCTGGAGATAGCCATCGCCTTCGGAAAGTTCCGCAAAGATAGTCTGGAAGTTCTCGTTAACCGCGTCGAAAGCTTCTTTAAAAGCGCGCCGCCTGAGTGTGGTAAAATTTTCGATTCTCAACAGCAGTTCAGTGCGTTCTCCTTCCAATGTCGTCAATTTTTGACTCAATTCTTGAAGGCGTTCTTGAGTGCGGTTGTACTCTTCCAAGGCTAGCATATTGACTGGTTCTAGGGCTTGAATGCGTTTGGCGATCGCCTTTACTTCTTGCTGCAATTCCGTCAAATTGGCTTTCTCGACATTTTCAGGAATCGACGGCACGGGGTCGGGCATTTCCGCCCGCTGCGCCTCCAATAGAGTGCGGACTGCGCTCAATTGTTCCCGGCGTTCTTGCTGGGTTTCGTGGAGTTTTTGCAACTGCCATTGTAACTGCTGTTTGGCTAAATGCTGTTCTCGCAGTTGAGATTCCGCCCGATCGCGCTCTCCCTTCTGCACGCCCAATTTTTCCTCAATTTCCCCCAAAGCCGCCTTAGCTTCCGCAATTTGCCGATCGAGTTCTAACTGCTGCGAAACAATGCGATCGAGCGCATCCGCCCCCGCGTTTTGCTGCACTTGCCATTCCTGCAACTTCTCACTGCCTTCCTTAATTTTGTCTTCCAAACGCCCAAATTGATTTTCCAAGTCTACAAGGCGCTGCTGGACGTTTCTCAGAGCCAATTCTCGCTCTTGCAGTTGCGCTTCTAGAGCGCGCAAACTCGATTGCATTTGCTGCCATTCGCTGTGACTGTTCGACTCTTCCAACTGCGCCAAAGTTTGGCGGTACTGCTGCAATTGAGTTTCCTGTGCGGGCAATTCTCGTTCCAGCAACTGCAATCTCGATCGCGAATTAGTTAATTCCTGTGTATTTTTCGCAATTTGCGATCGCACTTGTTCCTGTTGCGCTTGCAAATTCTTAATTTCTGAATCCAACTGTTCCAAGCGCAACTGATGTTCGCGCAAATTCTGTTTTGCTTCCATCAATTCTTGGCTGCGAGTTTTGACTGCAACAGACGCGCGATCGATCGCAATTTTGCACCGTTCCAAAATCCGCTCAATTTCCTCCAACCTTTCTTGCAGAGATGCGATCGTCCTGGCTTCACTAGCAGCCTCACTAGCCTCAACCGTGCCAAAATGCAGCGTAGATCTATTAGTAGAACTTCCCCCAGTCATCGCCCCGCTAGTTTCCAAAATTTCCCCGTCCAAAGTGACAATCCGGTACTGTCCCAAATAGCGGCGGGCATCACTGAGGTTGCTAAACACAACCGTACTGCCAAAAACGTAAGCAAAAATTTCCTGATACCGCGAATCGCAGTCAATCAAATTAACAGCCGCATCCACAAACCCAGCCGCGCGCCGCAAATTTTCATTCACCGAATACCTGCCGCCTCTAATCTTATTCAAAGGCAAAAACGTCATCCTTCCCGCCCGTTTTTGTTTCAACAATTCGATCGCAGCAGCAGCCACGCTGTCATCTTCCACCACCATATTTCCCATACGCCCGCCCGCCGCTATTTCCAGCGCCAACTGATAGCGCGGTTCTACCCTGCCGAGTTGAGCCACCAAGCCGCAAACTCCGCCAATTCCGCTTTGCACGACAATTTTTGCAGTAAATGTTCCCGTCGCTTCTTGCAGTGCTTGAAACTGCACTTCTAGTTTGTCTAATTTGCGCTGTCTTTCCCGCTGTTCTTCCAACAAACGAGTTTGAGTTTCCTGTTGCAGTTGCAATTCTTGTTCGGCTTCGACTAAAATCTGATTCAGCGATTCTACTTGCAAAGATGCCACACCTTTGGTTTCCCCAAGGCGGGATTGCTGCTCTTTTTTCGCGGCAATTTCCTGTTCCAATACTTGCAACGATTGGTTTTGTTCTTGAATTTGACTTTGGAGGCGATCGGCTCTTTCGCCAATGGTAGCTTGTTCTGTACGCTGCGGTTCCAAAGTTTGTTGAATTGTTTCGATTTGGCGGTGCAGTTCCGTTTGCTGCTGCACCCAAACTTCGGCCGTCGAGGCGATCGCATTGGCAACTTCCCGACTTTCATCTAAACTTTGCTGGGCTGCATCTCGCTGTTCCTGCAAATTTCCTATTTGAGACTTAACATAAGATATTTCAATCTCAATTTGCTCCCAACTTTGCCGGAATTGGCGAACCTCTTCCTCGGTTTGTGCTATATTAGCCGCCATCTGCCCAGCAGTTTTTTCCAAATCCTGTTTGCGGTTTTGCAGTTGCCGCCTTTCCGCTTCCTGAGTGGCAATCGTCGCTTGCAAAGCCAACAATTCCGACTCTCCCAAAGCTTTAACGCGGGCATTTAGCGCGTCAAGTTCGGCGGTTGCTTCTTGAATTTGGGTGCTAATTGTTTGCAGTTGTTCGGTGAGAGATGCAGAAGTGCGATCGCCCGTTTCGATTTGTTCTCGCAGTTTCCATTCTTGCTGCTGCAATTGCCTGAATTTCAGCACAATTTCCCATTGCGACTTTTCTTGAAATTCCGCGCGCAGCTTTTGATATTTTTCCGCTTTTGTGCGATCGGAAGCCAGTCTATCGCGCTGAGAAATCAGCTCTTTTTCCACAATACTGCTGCGTTCTTCCACCTCCTTAACTTCATCCAACTTCTGCCTAGCTAAGGAAATTTTGCGATCGAACTGAGCCACCCCAGCCAATTCGTCAATGATTTCTCTGCGTTCCTTAGAATTCATCGAAATAATGCTGGTAACGTCTCCTTGCAGGACGACGTTATAGCCTTCGGGATAAATTCGTAAGCGGTTGAGTTGTTCGTGAAGTTGAGTCAGCGTGCAAGGTTGACCATTAATGTAATAAGTTGAAGTGTAAGTACCTTGGCGAGTTACCCGAAGTTTGCGCGTCACACTCCACTCATCCGATTTTGGATTTTGGATTTTGGATTTTTTATTAGTAGCGAGTAGTTGTCCGTTGTTGTCTTGAGTTGCTGCGATTTCAATCTCTTCTACGTCTTCAACAGATAACTCTTCCGATTTTCGATTTTCGATTTTCGATTTTCGATTAACAGGAGATGATTGGCCGTTATTGTCTTGAGTTTCGGCAGTTTCTATCCCTTCGGCTTCTTCAACAGATAGAGGCGATTCTTGATTGACAGGAGATGATTGACCGTTGTTATCTGGAGTTTCGGCAGTTTCTATCCCTTCGACTTTCTCTGCTTCAACAGATAACTCATCTGCTGCATTTTCCTCCTCATCTTCATCCCGGGCGAACCATTCCTCCCCCACATCTTCCAGCGCAAAAGTCGCAGTCACGCTAGCTTCGATCGTACCGCGTTTGTTTTGGGCGCTGTTCACCAAATCCGGCAAACGTTCAGCCCGCATTCCCTTAGAACTCGAAAGTCCGAGACAAAACAGCAAAGCGTCGAGGATGTTGGACTTCCCAGAACCGTTGGGCCCGGAAACCACAGTAAAACCGGGCAGCACGGGAATGGCCGTCGTGCCGCCAAAAGATTTAAAGTTAGTCAGTTCGATCCGCTTAATGTGAACCATATGCTAGGAGTAGCTTTGGCTCTAGGTTGTTGTCACAGGGTAGCACAGGCAATGGGGCGATCGACAATGTGTTAACTTTCTGGCATTGTCGATCGAACCGATATCTTACACCTTTGTCAACAACCGAGTCCGCTTTTACTTAAAAAGATCGTTGACAAAGTTACAACATCTGCGATCCGAGCGAGCGCTACAAATTAACGTAAATTTTGATACAAATAACTCCATGAGACTCGATCGACATTATTTGTGCGATCAAACCTGAAAGCCTTACCGCGAGGCAATTCCAGCAAATATAATGCCTAAAATTCCCCATGTTACCCCTAGACATATAAAAACTTTCCGGTAAAATCGAACCAAAATTAATAATGTATAAAGTAACGAAGCGAATTATGGAGGCCAAACCCATTACACCAGCTCAGAACTCATCTAACCTGCCAGCTTCACCTGAAAGCGACGAACAACAAGTATTACAAATTTGGGGTCGCGAACCCCTTAAAGGACACGTCAAAATCAGCGGCGCCAAAAACTCGGCCTTAGTAGTCATGGCAGGAGCCCTGCTATGCCCAGAGGATTGCCGTCTCCGCAACGTTCCCGGTCTAGTCGATGTCGCCCGCATGGGGCAAATTCTCTCGGCTGTAGGAGTCAAATTACAGCAGAACGGCGACGTTTTAGATATCAACGCCAGCAACCTCATAGACGCTCAAGCCCCCTACGAATTAGTCAGCCAACTGCGGGCGAGCTTCTTCATCATCGGGCCACTGCTAGCGCGTTTGGGATTTGCCAAAGTCCCCTTGCCCGGTGGGTGCGCCATCGGCGCGCGACCCGTTGAACTCCACGTTCGCGGTCTGCAAGCCCTCGGCGCCGAAGTCCACATCGACCACGGCACGGTTCACGCTTACGTCAAAGGGCCGAACCGTCGCCTAAAAGGAGCCAAAATTTATTTGGACTACCCCAGCGTTGGCGCAACTGAAACTTTGATGATGGCGGCGACTCTGGCTGAAGGAGAAACCGTGATTGAAAATGCGGCTCAAGAGCCGGAAGTCGCAGATTTGGCAAATTTCTGCCGCGCTATGGGAGCAAAAATTCAAGGCGCTGGCACTAATACGATCGTCATTTCGGGAGTTCCCAAGCTGCACGCGGTAGACTATTCAATTATTCCCGATCGCATTGAAGCCGGAACATTTTTAGTAGCAGGAGCCATCACTCACTCCGAAATCAGTTTGTCGCCGGTAATTCCCGACCACCTGACCGCAGTCATTGCCAAATTGAAGACAATTGGGGCGAAAATTATTGCAGAATCCCCCGATATTTTGCGGATAGTTCCGGGCAAAACTCACTCGGCCACAGACATCGAAACTCTGCCTTACCCCGGTTTCCCCACAGATATGCAAGCTCAGTTTATGGCTTTGCTGACCCTGAGCGAAGGAGACAGCTTAATCAAAGAAACCGTGTTTGAGAATCGCTTGCGCCACGTAGCAGAGCTCAACCGCATGGGCGCCGACATTCGCCTTAAAGGCAATGTCGCGATTGTGCGCGGAGTGTCGCGGCTGTCGGGTGCGCCGGTAGTGGCAACAGATTTGCGGGCTTCGGCGGCGTTAGTGTTAGCGGGACTTGCAGCCGAGGGTGTCACCACCATCAGCAGCTTGCAGCACTTAGACCGCGGCTACGAGCAGTTAGAGGTGAAACTGCAAAAATTGGGAGCTAAGTTGCGACGGGTCAAAGAGGGTACAGACTTGGCGACTGCTGAGGCTCCTGTCAATCAAGTGCGATCGGGTTTAAAGTAGTCAGTAGTCAGTTGGCAGTAGTCAGTGGGCAGTGGTAGTGTGTCAAACCCTTTTTGCGTCAGTCTTGTGTTTCTTCGTTAGCAATTCTTCGCTAGTCATGAAGATGAATGACAACTACCAACTACCAACCGCCAACTGCCAACTGACAACTGACAACTGACTAATAACTAAAATGTCGAACATACCGCTCATTGGTTTGAAAGCAGACCAGTTTCGCCACCCGCTAGACTTGGAAGCTACCAGCACTCTCAAACAACTGCCCGGCCTGGATTTGATCGTGCGGCAGTTGCTGGGACAACTTGGCGAACAGTTTTTTATGCTGGAAAATCTGGCTTCCAGCGTCCAAGTCGGCGAAAATCAATTGCCGCACCTGCATCAATTGCTAGTGGATGCCTGCAAAACTCTGGATTTGGAGGTGCCGCAGCTTTATGTCCGCCAGCATCCGATGCCAAATGCTTACACCTTTGCGATGCGGGGAAAACAGCCTTTTGTGGTGATGCACACTTCTCTGATTGATTTGCTCACAGACGAGGAAGTTAAGGCAGTAATCGCTCACGAGTTGGGGCATTTGAAGTGCGAGCACGGAGTTTACCTGACTCTGGCTAATTTAATTGTGTTGGCCGCCGGTCAAATTTCGCCTGTGGGAGCCGTGCTCGCGCAGGGTTTGCAGGCGCAAATGTTGGAATGGTTGCGGTGTGCGGAATTTACGTGTGATCGCGCCGCCTTGCTCGCCACTCAAGACCCAAGAGTGGTAGCATCACTGTTGATGAAACTGGCCGGAGGTTCGCCGACTTTAGCTCCCAAACTGAATGTCGATGCGTTTTTGGCGCAGGCGCGGGCCTACGACGACCTCAGCAGCACTCAACTCGGAGATATGCTCAAACAAGCTCAGACGGCTCAGTTGTCCCATCCTGTACCAGTATTGCGCGCCAGAGAGATCGATCGCTGGGCAAGTTCAAAAGATTATGAATCTTTGCTTGCAGGAAATCGATCGGTGTGTTATGATGGTGAAACCCAAAAGGGCGGGTGGCGAAATTGGTAGACGCATCAGACTCAAAATCTGACACCGAAAGGTATGAGAGTTCGATTCTCTCCCCGCCCACTGCTAAAAAAGCTAGTGATGTCTTAATAAAGAACTGTGTGCTAGGTAGCCCAGTAGCTCCAAGTGCATATCTCATCACTTGATATCCCCCTTGCTGGTGGCTGTGGTTGGTAGCCGAGTATTTTCCGAACTTCAGTGGAAATAACTCATGACCAACCGCACTATTACTTTCATCTGCTTTTTTCTGTAATAAAAACAGAAAGAGATGAGTAATGAGGCAAGCAATGTACCTTCTTTGGGTTTAGCTATCGTTCCAGGTACAGTTTATATCCAAGATTGTGTCTGGAATCAGTTAAGTAAACTGTATAGTCTTGATTTAGCCACAGGTAAAGCAACATTCATCGGTGAGATTATTACAGAAGTGTATGATATTGCCTTTGTTGATTCACAACTCTATGGCAGGGAGCGAGTACGAGCTCGATAAAATGCTCGTTGCTGCTGACTTCGCACCACTGAAAGATGAGAAAGATGTATCCGCTGCTCAATAATTCGGGGCAGACTACCCACTCAGGAACGATTTTGCGTCATTTGAGGTGCATCGTTGAGCGATTTACCCCGGATTATTGAGCGGATACAGAAAGATGTTACGCTTTATTACTAAAAAAAAAATTATCTACCCTTCTAGATAGACTAATAGTCATCCTTGGAGCTGTCAAACTTGCGACCAATTATAGCAGATGCTGAGTTTATCAGCACTAAGGGAAATACCGTCATCAGCAACCTCGATTACGATTTCTTAACTGTTTGGCAAAACAAGTCTAATAGCAGATATCACATTAAGTGATTACCAAAAACTGAATGTAGACGAGTTTTTGGCGCAGGCGCAAGCCTACGACGAGCTCAGCACCACTCAACTCGGAGATATGCTCAAACAAGCTCAGACGGCTCAGTTGTCGCATCCTGTAACAGTATTGCTGGCCAGAGAGAGCGATCGCTGGGCAAGTTCAAAAGATAAAGATGAGTAATCAGGCAAGCAATATACCTTCTGTGGATTTAGCTATGGTTCCAGGGACAGTGTATATCCAAGATTGTGTCTCAAATCAGTTAAGTAAACTGTATACTCTTGATTTAGCCACAGGTAAAGCAACATTCATCGGTGAGATCATTACAGAAGTTTATGATATTGCCTTTGTTGATTCACAACTCTATGGTATTGAGCAAGAAGGCGGCACAACGCAGCTCGTAAAAATTGACATCAAAACGGGCGATACGATTGTCATTGGGGATACGGGCTTTGCTACAGCCGGCTTGGCTTATAATGCCCAACGTCAAACCCTTTATGCCAGCACAGCTAAACAACTGATTGCCCTTGATATCAAAACAGGAAAAGGTACACCAGTAGGTTAGAGTCGATAGGGGCGTTGCCACCCCTACCTCTCCTTCAGAACGGAACGTGAAACTTTCGCTTCATTCCGCTC
>NZ_JAUBPI010000062.1:0-39362 GCF_036700645.1 Microcoleus sp. S36b_A4
TGATGGCTCAGATGATACTTTGATTGGGGGTACTGGGAGTGATCGCTTTGTGTTAAGCGCTAATAGTGGTATGGATATTGTGCTCAATTTTTCCGTAGGAAGTGATCAGTTTGTTCTGGCTGGTGGCTTGAGTTTTGAGGCTTTGCAAATTAACTTTACTGCGAATGCCACACTGCTGCAAGTTGCTGCGACTGGGGAGGTTTTGGCTCAGGTTTTTGGTGCTGATAATTCTATCACTGCTCTCGATTTTCTTACTCTTTCTCCTTGAAAACAAAGCGCATTAAATTCGCTGCATTTTTTCTAAAATTATAGCAACTCGGTTTGTTAAATAAACCGAGTTTTTAATTATTAGTACAAAAAATATCAAGCCGATGAATTATTGCTGATTCGACTTGCTGATAACCCTGAAATTGGTTATTAGTGAGTAATTCATTCTTGACAAAAGCCAGAAAAAAAGTTGATAACTACAAAATTTATAACCATTTCTTGAGTGAAATATAGATTAGCTGAATTTTTCCTAAAGTTATAGCAAATCGGTTTGTTAAATAAACCGAGTTTTTAATTATTACTACAAAAAATATCAAGCCGATGAATTATTGCTGATTCGACTTGCTGACGGCCCTGAAATTTTGGTAGTGAGTCATTCATTCTTGACAAAAGCCAGAAAACGAAGTTGATAACTACAAAATTTATAATTATTTCTTTAGTGAAATATAGATTATCTGACATTGAGCTGATTGACAGCCCTAAAATTTGTTCTTGATAAAGAATCAAGTCTGAGTGAAAATCGGAAATCCAAGCTTTGTTTACTACAAACAAGAATGCTTGTCAACTGCATTTAGGCAAAAAATATCTAATTAAAAGGTGTATTTTCGGAGATTGCGATCATTTTTCCTCATCATAAAATAAGTTGGCACTACGTCTGAATTGGCTAAAAAAACCCTGATTTACTAGGTAAATACAGCTAACTGCTACTTTAGGAAGATGTCGCACAAAAAAAAATCGAAGTAAATAGAACTTGTTAAGTATGCGAAGTCGAGAAATTAGTAATTAGAGATTTCCATTAGCAATTAACAATAATATCTACTACTGAAAATTGACCATTAACAAATCAAGGGGCTATCTAACTCATGAAAAATTTATGGTGCAACTACTCTTCGCCAATTCACAAATTAAGTTGCGATCGCCGCGACACTGACTGCATAAAAGTTTCTTTGATTGGGGCGCAGTTAGTCAGTGATCGGGTGATCAATATTTCCTGTTTAACAAAAGGGAGTCCGGGCGTCAAGACTAAACCTAAAAAACATTTAGTTTGCATCGATCCGAGGGTAGAGAATTATCAGCATCTTGCCAGCGGAGTCAAACCGGGGACAGAGATAATTGTCCTTGATCGAAGTCTGGACGGAGTAGAACAAATTACTGAGATTTTAGCTAAACGCAGCTCCATTGCCAGCCTTCAGATAGTTGCTCACGGCAAGGAAGCTTCGGTGCAACTGGGGTCAACTTTACTGAAGGATGAAAACTTACCAAAGTACGATCGGCATTTGCAACAGTGGCGCCATGCCTTCACGGAAAAAGCCGATATTTTAATATTAGCGTGTCAGGTTGGATCTGGAAAAGCCGGGATTGCTTTCGTGCAGAAGCTGAGAGAATTAACAGGCGCAAACATAGCGGCTTCCAACAATCTAATTGGCAGTGCAAAATTAGGAGGAAACTGGCAATTAAATGTTACAGCCGGACGAGTAAAAACCGCAATAGCCTTTGAAACAAAAACCCAGGAAACTTACAGCGCTGTCCTCATTAGTTTAGTGGACGAAAGTTTTCAAGACGCACGTCTAATCGGACCTTGGATCTCTGGGGTAACAGGCACGTCAGATGCTCCGGCTTTAACAGCAGGAACCGGAACGGAGAGTTTTCCAGGTTTGAACATAGACCCGGTTGGCAGCGGGGCGTTAAGATTAACTACAAGAACTTTTGACCAATCTACTTTTGTCATCTATAACAGTCAGGTTCCCGTCAATAGTGGTCTTAACATTGTCTTTGATATATTTGCCTACGACGGCACTGCACGTCCGAATTTAGCAGGGCGGACAGGGGACGGCATAAGTTTCTTTTTAATTGACGGTACTGTGACGCCAACAGTAGCTGGAGGCTATGGAGGGTCTCTCGGCTACGCCCAAAATACAGACACAAATCAGTCCGGTTTACGGGGAGGTTATTTAGGAATTGGATTGGATGAATTTGGAAATTTCTCAAGTGAAACTCAAGGGCGCGTAGAAGGAATTGGGGTGACTCGTAGAGCAGATTCGGTAACACTCCGAGGTAGCGAATCTACGGGATATCGATTTTTAACTTCTACGTTTGTGCCGCAGGGAATAGATAATATTCCCGATACCGTAAATCCTCTGCCTCCAAACGGGCCGATCAACGCCATTACTAGCAATCGCGAAGCAGCCAGAAGAAGAGTTCAAATTATTTTGCAACCACCCAATTCTGCAACGCCAAACCATCTCACTGTTAACTTTGATCTCAACAATAATGGTTCGTTTGCAGATCCGGGTGAGACTCTTATCGACATTGCCAATTTACAAGAGGAGATAAACGAGCCAATACCGGCAACATTCAAATTTGGTTTTGCTGGTTCAACGGGAGACGCTACAAATATTCACGACGTTCGCACTTTGTCTATCCAAACTATAGACGTGCCGCTTACTACAGCAGATGTTGCCTCAACGAAAACAGGCCCGGCCGCAGCGGCGCCGGGTAGCCCCATTACTTACACAATTACCACAGTAAATAACGGCCCGAACGACGCCGAAAACGTGGTGATTGAAGATCAATTGCCCGTCGGGGCAGTATTTGGTAGTGCCGACGGCGACGGCACTTTCAACCCGACAACGAGACTGGTTTCCTGGAGTATTCCGAATTTACCTCTTGGGGCCACCGCCACGCGCACCGTAACTGTTACAACCCCAACTACACTCGGCCCTATTACCAACAGTGTATTCAGCAGCAGCAGCACGATCGATCCCGTACCCGGTAACAACAGTGGCAGCAGCCCGGATGCGAGGGTCACGACCACTATTACAAACGATAGCGCTGATGTAGTGACGGTCAAAAGCGGGCCCCCTACTGCGGCTGCAGGCTCGACTGTCACCTACACAATTACGGCAGCCAACAGTGGGCCGAGTGCGGCAACCAATGTGGTGATCAGCGACACCATTGTTCCGGGTTTAACAGGAGTCAGCGTCTCGGAGGGCGGAACTTACAGCCAAACTACAGGTATTGTGACTTGGCCGACGATCACATCCCTAGCCAGCGCAGCCAGCACCAACAGAACCGTCCGTTTTCCACTTCCCGCCACCGGCGGCCCCATCGCCAACACTGCTAGCAGCACCTCAACGAGCCGAGACCCCAATCCTGACAACAACAACGGCAGCAGCCCGTCGGCAAGAGTCACCACCACGATCACCGATAGCGCCGATGTAGCTACGATCAAAACCGGGCCCCCTACTGCGGCTGCGGGCTCGACTGTTACCTACACAATTACGGCAGCCAACAGTGGGCCGAGTGCGGCAACCAATGTGGTGATCAGCGACACCATTGTTCCGGGTTTAACAGGAGTCAGCGTCTCGGAGGGCGGAACTTACAGCCAAACTACAGGTATTGTGACTTGGCCGGCGATCACATCCCTAGCCAGCGCAGCCAGCACCAACAGAACCGTCCGTTTTCCATTTCCCGCCACCGGCGGCCCCATCGCCAACACTGCTAGCAGCACCTCAACGAGCCCAGACCCCAATCCTGCCAACAACAACGGCAGCAGCCCGTCGGCAAGAGTCACTACCACAATCACCGATAGCGCCGATGTAGTGACGCTCAAAACCGGACCCGCTACTGCGGCAGCCGGATCGACTGTCACCTACACAATTCTCACCGAAAACAGAGGGCCGAGTACCGCTACCAACATCACCGTTACAGACAGCATCGTTCCCGGTTTAACGGGCGTTACAGCATCCAACGGCGGTATTTACGACCCAGCCACAGGCATTGTCAGCTTTCCGCCCATTGCCAGCTTAGCTGACGGCGTGGCCGTCAGCCGGACTGTCAGATTCCCAGCCCCGGCGACCGGCACTGTCAGCAACACGGCAAGAAGTACCTCAACCACTAATGACCCAAATCCCGACAACAATAACGGCCGCGATCCCGGCGCAACTGTTAGCACCAGCATCGCCTCTGCCCCGACTCCCCCACCCGCACCGACTCCGACTCCCGCCAACCTACGGCCGATAGCTAACAATGTCAACCTCGAAATCGCCCCCAGCAGCGCTGTGGCGATCGCAGGACTCGGAGGAAGTGATCCCGACGGTTCGATCGCATCCTTCACCATCAACACCGTCCCACCAGCAAATGAAGGGCTGATATTTTTAGGCAATCCCGATACCGGCGGAACGATTGTCACGGCCGGTCAAATTCTGACACCTGCTGACATTAACCAATTATTTTTCCAATCGACAGCCAACTTTACAAAAGCAAATTTCACCTACAGCGCTACAGACAACCAGGGCGCTACCAGCCGCGCCAGCGCTACTGTATCGGCGCTGCTGCCGGAGCCCAACCAACCGCCAGTAGCTAACAACGTCGACCTCGAAATCGCCCCCAGCAGCACTGTGGCGATCGCAGGACTCGGAGGAAGCGACCCCGACGGGTCGATCGCATCCTTCACCATCAACACCGTCCCACCAGCAAATGAAGGGCTGATATTTTTAGGCAATCCCGATACCGGCGGCCGGATTGTCACGGCCGGTCAAATTCTGACACCTGCTGACATTAACCAATTATTTTTCCAATCGACAGCCAACTTTACAACAGCAAATTTTACCTACAGCGCTACAGACAACCAGGGCGCTATCAGCCCCGCCAGCGCTACTGTCTCTGCCATTCCCCTGAACGAACCAACACCAACACCAACACCAATACCAACACCCACACCCACACCAGCGCCAACACCAACACCACCCGTCCCGGAACCCACACCCACACCACAAACACCAGCGCCAACACCAACACCACCCGTCCCGGAACCCACACCAACACCACCCGTCCCAGAACCAACACCCACACCACGCATCCCAGAACCAACACCCACACCACCCATCCCAGAACCAACACCCACACCCGCAGCGGAACCAACACCCACACCCGCAGCGGAACCAACACCCACACCCGCAGCGGAACCAACACCCACACCCGCGCCGATACCACCAACACCCACACCCGCAGCGGAACCAACACCACCCCCCATATTCAACCCAGTACCCGAACCAGATACCAGTTGCGGTTGCGCCCCCCTGCAAGGGCCCCCTGTGATCACATTTATCCCCCCCCAGCCTTCCCCCATACTCAACTTCGACTCCAACGCCGCCCAACTCATCGACATCCAAAACACCAACATCGGCACTCCCGGAAACGATTCCTTAACAGGAAACGAAACCAACCAACTGTTTCTCTCCTTTGGTGGCGACGACACAGTATTAGGTGAAGGCGGCAGCGATATCGCTTTCGGCGACCAACAGCGAGATTACATAGCTGCCGGTAAGGGCAACGACATCGTTTACGGCGGCAAACAAACCGATGCCGTATTTGGTGGCAAACAAGACGATCGCATTTTTGGAGATCGCAACTCCGACACATTGTACGGCGATCGCGGTGCCGACACCATAGTCGGCGACAACGGCAACAACATCGACTTAACCGACAACGACAGCGACCTAATTTTCGGCGGTGATTCCGGCGACGCCATTGCCGGCACTCAAGGCAATGACACCGTTTACTCCGGCAAAGGCCCTGACATCGCCTATGGTGGCATCGACAACGACCTAATTTGGGGTGACAAAGGCCCCGACACCCTGGACGGCGACAACGGAGACGACTCTTTGTTTGGTGGCCTCCTCAACTCCCTAGACAGTGACCCCGACGGCTTCGATTTGCTGACAGGAGGCGATGGCAACGACTTACTTCACGGCCAAGAACAAGACGACACCTTGCGAGGTGGTAACGGACGGGATTTGCTGTTTGGAGGCAAAGGGGGCGATCGTCTTTTCGGCGAAACTGACTCGGATACTCTCTACGGCAATCAAGGTTCCGACACCATCATCGGCGACTACGGCACTGCAGCAGGTAGCACAATTGCGACTGATGAAGGTGATTTAATTTTCGGCAACGACACCGGCGACATCATCGGCGGTGGCAGCGGTAACGATAGCATTTTTGCCGGCAAAGGTAATGACTTAGTTTACGGTGGCAAAGACAACGACTTGATTTGGGGCGAACTCGGTTCCGACACGATTGTCGGCGATGAGGGAGACGATTCGCTTTATGGTGGCTTGCAAAACGAGTTAGTGTCCGATGTGGATGGCCGCGACTTGCTATTTGGCGGAGATGGAAATGATTTTCAGGGTGGCGGTGAAAGTTCCGACTCTCTCGATGGGGGTTCTGGTAACGATACCCTTCGTGGTGGCAAGGATGACGACTTGGTAAATGGAGATGCTGGCGATGATTTGATCTACGGCGATGATGGTAGCGATATTTTGTGTGGCGATGAAGGTAATGATACCATTAGTGGCGATCGCGGGGAAAATCTGCGAGGGGCTGTGGGTGAAGACGGTCAGCAAGACTGTATTAATGGTGGTAATGGCGATGACCTGTTATATGGCAATGAAGGTCAAGATGCTCTCAATGGTGATGATGGTAATGACACTATTTATGGAGGGAAAGATCGCGATATTCTCAATGGGGGTGCAGGAGATGACTGGCTGTTTGGTGATGGCTCAGATGATACTTTGATTGGGGGTACTGGGAGTGATCGCTTTGTGTTAAGCGCTAATAGTGGTATGGATACTGTGCTCAATTTTTCCGTAGGAACTGATCAGTTTGTTCTGGCTGGTGGCTTGAGTTTTGAGGCTTTGCAAATTAACTTTACTGCGAATGCCACACTGCTGCAAGTTGCTGCGACTGGGGAGGTTTTGGCTCAGGTTTTTGGTGCTGATAATTCTATCACTGCTCTGGACTTTCTCACTCTTTCTCCTTGAAAACAAAGCGCATTAAACAGCGTGTAAGGTTCCATTCATACAGCACCTTACCGCTGTTTATTCAAAAAATCTAATCCTAAAAAAATAGCTGCGATGCTTCCTGCTACACAAATTTCTCGGTTTTTTATTTTTAACAAAACTTCAGCAATAGGAACTAAAGCTACTTCAATATCTTCTGTAATATCTAATTTTATTTTGCTAGCAAGCTTGACATTTTTAGCGAAGTAGAGGTGGATAGAATTGGTGTCTTTTACGGGGTTATCATATAAGGTTGCTAGTTCCAACAATTCTTCAGCAACATATCCCGTTTCTTCGGCAAGTTCTCTGGCGGCTGCCGATTTCCCGCTCTCTTCAGCAGGATTGAAAGATCCAGCAGGCAGTTCCAGCAAAATTTCGCCTACTCCGTGCCTGTATTGGCGCACTAATAAAAGTTCGTGCTGCTCTGTTGTGGCAAATACAAGGGCGATGTTGGGTCGAACATTAACAAAAAAGTCGTCTATAATTTGTCCGCTTGGCAATTCTATTTCATCTTGTCTAACCTGACACCACTTGTTGTTAAAAACGAAGCGCGATCGCAATAATTTCCATTTAACTAAATTTTTCATATCGCAATAATGCTAAACTTTCAGCGTCATCCGAACTCAAAATTTTCCCATCCATAATCTATTTCAAATCAAAAATTTCACTTAGCCGCCATGCCATACAAAAAATTACTCACCCGATTTGGGGAAGACTTACAAAAATTGACTGTTAATTCTCTACCAGCGGGATTGTTTGCGATCGAGTCACTGGGTCTGAGTCTAGCAGTCGTCGCCGCAGTTGCAGCAGTGCCGACAACACTGGAACCAGCAAATGCTTCTACAGTGACAAGTTGGCAATTCGATCCGGCGACAAATCAGCTAGAAATTACTCTCCCAGAGGGAACAACCCCCACATATTCTCTACTCAACCCGTCTCAGATTGCTGTGGATTTGCCCAATACTGAGATCGGAGTAGATTCAACTCAGCTATACCCGCAAGGCAGAGTGCGTTCTGTGGGGGTGAGTCAACTTCAACCGGGAACGGCGAGAATTCTGGTCAATTTGGCTCCAGGAGTCGGTTTCAGCGCAGGGCAAGTTCAATTCCAAAGAAGCGGGGTAGAAAATCGCTGGGTGTTGCGTCCTTCGATCGAACCGACTCCAATTATGGAAACTTCCGAAACTCAGCCGCAGCCTGCAATACAAGTACCGCAAAACCAGCCGCCGATTGATTCCAGGTCAATTAGTGCCCCAGAGGTCGATCGACCTGAGCCTCCTACTGCCCCGAATCCCGCTACAAATTTTTCGCCGCGGTCAACTTCAAATGACCAAATCCGGCCGCTAAGAGTGCCTTTAGTCAATGTTCGCCTTGACGAACGCCGTGGGGTAAAAGCTGCTGCTGTACCCCGCCTAGATCCTCAACAAACGGCTGCTGCACCCCAACAGCGGACGCTTACCTTTGGTGAACCGCTTCCTCGCGCACGATCGAATGCTCCTTTGCAGGCTGCGACTGGGGCGAATGTCTTGTTGCCGGCGGGCACGGAGCTCAGTTTGCTATACCTCGGCGATCGGGCTTTGCGACTGCAAGCGAAGCCCAGCCGAAAGGAAGTGCTGCTCCTGCAAGGGGGAATTCTCGACGGTCTCGGTAATACGATCGTACCTGCTAATACGCCGGTCATCGGTCGGTTTGAAACAACGAACCTCGGCAGTCAATTTGTGGTCGAAGGTATTAGTCTCAACGGCCGCAATATCCCTCTCTTGGCTCGCTCCGAACCCGTGGGCGGCCGCCGGCAACAGCCGACCGATCGCAGTTTGTTGCGAAATACTGGTATTGGTGGCTTAGCTTTGTTCTTGCTGAGCGGCTTTTCTGGTATCGGTTTGTTGGCGGGAGCAGCCGGTGGTGTTGCTACAACTTACGTCGCTGCTCCTCAACCTGCTACGATTCAACCCGGCCAAATTTTGCAAGTTCAGTTAACGGAAGATTTCCCCCAGTTTGATTTTTGAAGGAAGAAGGAAGAAGGAAGAAGGAAGACTTTCTTCTTCCCTCGAATCTCTTAGTTCAATATTTTCTTAGAGCAGTTTTCCATCCTATGAAACAAAATAAGGACTTAGGCTTTGCCTAAGTCCTACCGCATATCTGTAATTGACTCAACTGAAAACCGCTATATCGGCGATTTAGAAATTTTGACCTTCACTGGTTGGAGCTATCGATCCCGGTTGATTGAGGAACAGGTTTTTAGCGCCGTCGTTTTGGTAGATACAGTTAATTTCGGGTTGAGCTTCTAGGGGGCCGGTGAACCCAAAGGTGTTCATGCGATTTTTGCAATCGCGCACTTGGTCTTGGCTGATGAGTTTTCTTTGTTCCAGAATTGCCCAGTTATTGGTTCGCAGGACGCATCCGGGGCGCATACTCGGCTGCGAGATGTAGACGTTGAAGGGGTTGAGGGTGACGTAGAGGCGCATATCTGTCACCATCGCGCTTGCTCCAAACTGCACGCAAAGTTCTGGGTTCGGGGCGCTGCGATCGATAAATTCGCGGGAGGCTACGTTCTCTGGGCTAATTGTAGCGGTGGAGCTAAAGGCAATGCCAATGCCAATTCCCAGAATAAAGACGGCTGTTAAAATCCCTAATGTGGCGGAATTGAGGAAAGAGGGTTTGCCGGACTGAGGTTGACGCCGCGACTGTCCGCCAAAGGAGCCGGAGTAATCGGAGTCTTCATCTCCTCGGGATGGGTCGCCGCTGAATCTGTCGTTGTAGGATTTAGGTTTGCGTTTCATATAAGGTTCCGTCAGTTCTGGAGACTCAACAGGTAGTAGTTTGTTATTTTTAACCGATCGCGCCTTTCTAATATTATGGCGCTAGGAATGTGGTTGCGGAGGGCCCAGGACACGCCCTGTGGGTTTGGTGTTGGGTTCACAGCTCGCGATCGACCCAGGGGCTGCCTTGTCTGAATTTTCAGATTTCAATAAAATAGCTGAAAGTGAGATAGTCTTGCACAGCGGAGGAATCCGGCTCAAGATTGTTGACAAATTTTAACATTTTACAAGTCAGGAGGTATAGATTAGTGTCTGTCGAAATTATTCAAAAGCCTTCCACAGTCCGCAAGCTTGCACCGCGCTACCGCGTTCTGCTGCACAATGATGATTTCAATCCTATGGAGTACGTGGTGCAGACTTTGATGGCGACGGTACCGAGTCTGACTCAGCCACAGGCGGTAAATGTGATGATGGAAGCCCATACTAACGGGATGGGATTGGTGATTGTTTGCGCTCTCGAACACGCTGAGTTTTACGCTGAAACGCTCAATAATCACGGGTTGAGTAGCAGCATTGAACCTGACGATTAGAACCTGACGGTACTGCAACGGATTCGCGTAGCCGGTTTCAGACTCATACCGTCCTCATACCGTCAACCCTCATACCAAAAAGCCAAGGGTTAGGCCCTTGGCTTTTTGGTATATTTAATCCGGTAGATATGGAAATTTGAAGAGGATAGGTTTTTCGGAACGGCCGGAAGTGGTTCGGAGCTAGGTGAGCTCTCGCGCCAATTTCAACTCTTCAATCTCAAATCTTTATCAGAGGAAATTAATAACGTCCTCCGCCGCCGCCCCCTCCGCGAGCAAATTTTCCAGGGCCACCGCCGCCCCGGTTGCCGCCGCCCCGGCCACCTTCATCTTCGCGGGGCTTGGCTTTGTTAACTTTGAGGTCGCGACCCATCCACTCTGCTCCGTCGAGAGCAGCAATCGCTGCATCTTCTTCTGCATCTGTGGACATTTCTACAAAACCGAAGCCGCGGGGGCGACTGGTTTCTCTGTCGGTAGGTAGATGTACCCGCTTAACAGTTCCGTATTCGGCGAAGACGGTGGTGATGTCTTCTTGGGTAACTTGGTAGGATAAGTTACCGACGTATATCGACATGAGGAATAACTCCAAAATTTAGACAGTGCGAAGATTTCAGTTTCGGAGAGTCCCCTGCCGATACAGAAGGGCAAGTTTTTAGACAATTCTGTAGCAATGAACAAAGCCTGCAACTGAATCTGATTCACACTTGGTACTTTAACATAGAATAATGTCTTTTGAGTAGGTTTCAGGAGTTAATTAAGTTGTTCTAATCAAAGGTAAAACTTTTAGGGTATTCAGAAACCTGGTCGATCGGCGTGATGTTTTGCCTGCATTGGAAGCAGAGAAAGTTATGCCGCGCCCTCTCACCGCAGGAAAGATACATCCACCTTGCCAAAGTTGGTACTCAAAGCTAGGTTTACGTTTTCTAGGGCTTTGACTAACCACACCACGCCTTCTCGGGTACTGCATTCGTAATGACCGAACAAAATTGCCAGTCGCTTTTCTAGGTAGGGCTTGACTTTGCCGCAAATTAGTACGATTTTCAGCAGCAAACCTGTGGTTTGGGTCGGCCCGAGGTTTGAGATCAGGTCGATGAAGACAAAGTGGTTGGGCCGCACAGGACTCTCTACTACTAAAAAGTTCAATAACTGGCTGCAAGTTCTGATCATTAAAAATTCGTTAAAATTCTGATCATCGCTGTGGGGCAGGGTATTTTGTAGTTGCTTATACAATTTTTCGTTAAACAGACGTTTGCCGTAGCGATCGTCGGTGACAGAAGAAATCAGGTATTCGTACAAGTCGTCTTTAAAGGATCGGTAGGACTGATAGGTGCTGGCGTTCGCCGTGAAACGGCCCGCTAGCTCTCTGTAGGTATCGGCTCCTTCTACTTTTCCCACAAATTGCTTGAGGGCAAAGAATAGTTCCGGGTCGGTCAAGAGGGTAGGATTTTTTATAAGCTGTATATTTCTGCCGAAGGAAAGGGAGGTTTCCCGACGGGCTATGTGGGCTTTCCTCACTTGGTGAGCGACATATTGTGAGAGGTTGATCTCAAATTGCTGCTGCTTTTGAGCTTGGATTTTTTTAATGATCTTTTGCTGTTCGTAGGTGCTGTCGTCGCTGAGGAGGCAGTGTTTGTAGAGGTAAGGGTAACGGGGAATTAAGGTTCCGAGAGCTAGGGTAGCAGGGGTTTTGCTGTTGCTGCTATCTTCATTGCTGTGAGTTATGACTTTGGCTAAACGTTGGAGGGTGAGGTACTGTTCGCTTTCGGTAAATTGATTTACTAATTGGGGGATGGAGCCTCGCCCGCGCGATCGATTGTATGCAAATAATATTTTTTTGGGCGCTTCTTCAAACAGAGCGATCAATTCAGGGATGGCTACTTGCTTGCTGGGGTAAGTTTGCCAGCGGTTGATCAGGATGTGGCAGCAGCGGTTGAGGATGTACTTGAATTCTTGTTCGGCGTGTTCTGAGGCTGCTATTTTTTCGAGTGCTTCGGCGATCGAGCGATCGGGATATCCGCTACCCTGGATAAACAAAGTGCGAAAGCGGCTGATGAGTTCGGCAGGCTGCTCTCGTTGTACCAACTCCAGCCAGTGCTTGTAAAGTAGCTGTTCTTCTTCGTGGCTTTGTCTGTTGTAGTCGTTCACTGTGGATTAACCCTCCGAGGCTGGGGCAGGAGCTTTCAGCGCTATTATTTTGATGAATTGGCGAATGAATCGCAACAATTGAGTCAACCGAGCTTCTCGCCGGATGAGGCTTATGGGTAGAAGCTGTCAGCAGCTTAAGCCGATCAATATTTTTTGCTTAGTTAAACTATTTATCAACACCAGCATGACATGAATTGTTGGTAATTAGCAAGGCCTTAAATACCATCGAGTTTGTAAAGTATTGGTAAAGATTGTGGGGGGGGTACGGGATAATTTCTTGGTGGGCGGACGATTTAGTATTAGGATGATCAAGGTCAATCCTGATCCGCAGCCCGGTGTAAGTTAAATTTGAGATTGGGCGAGGTAGAATTAGCTGTGAAAATAATTATTTGAAATGTGAGTGCTGGTTATGGTTTGTCGTGTAAGTATAGCCCAACTATCTGAAATTTTAAGTGTACCTTTGCCTGCTGTGTCTGAGAACCTTTTGACAGCTTTAGGGACAGGTATTGCCACAGATACGCGCACTCTTGAGGGGGGCGAAGTATTTTTGGCGCTGCGGGGAGAGAATTTTGATGGCCATCAATTTGTGGCAAAAGCCCGGGATTTGGGGGCGATTGCGGCGATAGTCGATCGACATTGGCAACAGGAAATGCCTAATTTTCCGCTGTTGCGCGTTGATGATACTTTAAAAGCTTATCAGTCGATCGCCCGTTGGTGGCGTGACCAATTCAGTATACCTATAGTTGCTGTTACTGGTTCTGTAGGTAAAACTACTGTTAAAGAGTTAATTGCCGCGGTTTTGTCAACGAAGGGAAATGTTCTTAAAACTCAATACAACTACAACAATGAAATTGGCGTACCAAAAACTCTGCTGGAGCTTTCACCTTCCCACAATTATGCTGTAATTGAAATGGGAATGCGCGGCCGTGGTGAAATTGCGCTACTGTCGCAAATTGCTCGTCCTACTGTGGCGGTAATTACTAATGTAGGAACCGCACATATCGGGCGATTAGGATCGGAAGAGGCGATAGCCCAAGCTAAGTGTGAACTTTTAGCCGAAACGCCTGCTGATAGCATTGCTATTCTCAATCACGATGGTGATAGATTAACCGCAACTGCGGCGAAAGTTTGGCAAGGAAAAACTTTAACTTACGGTTTAGAAGGCGGGGATTTGTGTGGGGAATTGCTCAATTATGATAAACTGTTGGTAGAAGGCGTTGAATTGCCACTGCCGCTGCCTGGACGCCACAATGCTGTAAATTATCTGGCGGCTTTGGCAGTAGGAAAAGTTTTAGGTATTGATTGGGAAGTTTTAAAGCAAGGTTTGTCTGTGCAGTTACCGGATGGACGGGCGCGCCGCTACGATTTGCCGCAGGATATTGTCATTCTGGATGAGACTTACAATGCTGGTTTGGAGTCGATGTTGGCGGCCCTGAGACTGTTAGCAGATACTCCTGGAAAGCGCCGGATTGCGGTGTTGGGAACGATGAAGGAATTGGGCGATAGGGCGATCGAATTTCACCGACAAGTGGGAATGGCGGCGCGAGAGTTGCAGCTTGATGCTTTGTTTGTTTTTGCTGATTTTGAGGAAGCAGCGGCGATGGCCGCGGGCGCTGCGGGTTTGCATTTTGTGGAGATAGGAGATATTACAGCCAAGGATGGGCGGGAAGATTTAGCAAAGCGGTTGTTGGGATTTGTCGAAAAGGGCGATCGTATTTTATTTAAGGCTTCTCATTCAGTTGAGTTGAATCGAGTTGTGGAGAAGTTTAGGGCAGATTTTGCGGGGGAGTAATAGAAAAGAAATTTTGGGGATTTGAAATTATGCGATCGCTTCTAGTCGATCGCCGCCTCAAACTCACGTTTCGATCGCTGATGCGTAGGGTAAGATGCCCATCTGCACCTAAGTCCCGATGGTTCAATATCCCGATCGCTCTAACGGCTCGATTTCGATATCTGGAGCAATCTCAATGGCTGCGATTCTGGCATTCTCAACTATCGTATTTCCTATCATTGTATTGTGTACTGCCTCAAACTTAGATTCGGCTTCCGAAATTTCTTCGTAGTGTACAATAACATGATAATATTTATTAATTGGTTCTCCAGAATCTGAAATTTCCACGGCAAGCGAATCTATATTCTGAGATTCTTCGGCTTTCTCGCGATACTCGTCGGCTAAATGTTCCAGGGCGATCGCGATCGCGTGTTCTTTCGTTTGTCCGTAAAAATTCATCGTATCATCAGGGCGATCGCTCAGAGATGACGAAATCTGACAAAGATACTGCCCGTTTGATTGAGCGCAAACGTCGATCGCAATTGTACCAGCAGTGCGATCGGGATTTATTTGAGTCATAAGCTGTTAGGCATTTAAAAGACGATAGTAGGGTGCGCCAGTCCATAAGCGTTTCCCTTGTCCAGAACTCACCACAGCACAAGTTTTAGGAGCCGGGGAAGCAGGACTTATTTCAGGATATGTCGAAAAAAAGCTAAAATATCGATTAGTTTTCGTTGGACTTGTCATGTCGGAGAGCAAATATGAATTCAGTTGAGGAAACCGAATTGTCACACATCCTTGACTTGCCACTGATAGGGTCTGCTGAACAATATCTCTTCTCAGTCGAAGACAATCGAGAGCGTGCTGATAAGCTACAAAAATTACTTGTTCCTAAGCTTAAAATACTCATTGAACAAGCTTGTGACCAAATTCACCAAGTTTATGGCACAGATGTACTCTCAGATTGTCGAATAACGACTACACCAGCTCATCGATCTGGAGCCAAGAAAACCAAGCCATTCAAAATAGCAAGCGCTGGCTTGACTATAAAAGGAACTTGGTATTTCCAACTGAGATTCGAGTGTACTTCTGATAGTTTATTTGTGAACTTTTTTGGATTAAGAGGACTAGAAGGGAATCCGATTGTTCAAGTCCTGAAGAAGCATTTGAAAGATGTTACTCAGATTTGGGAGCAGGGTGAATATGAAGTTTACTCTGAAACTATTGCACCGAAAGAAGATGAAAATTTAGAGTATGATGAGTTCATTAACAAGCTGCAATTAGTTCCTGAACGAGATGGGAAAGGTACTTATATTCAGAGTCCATCCCTAGTTCTTCCTATTAAAGACCTAGATGCAGCTCAGCCAGTGATTGATAACTTTGTCGAACTCTTTGCTATCTTTCGTGCTGCAATAAATGTGTATCTTGGTGAGGAAGACCGTTTTGAAGAATATCTAAAATGTTTGAGGGATTGGCAAAATCCGCTTTTTGAAAAATACCTAAAATGTTTGTTGGATTGGCAAAATCCGCTTCAGGTGCAGGAATCTGTAACTACTACTAGATTCTTTCCTGATGAAGTAGATGCAGTACAAACATTTCGTGAAGGGGCAGTACGGCAAGTTTCAGTCAATGCCTATGAACGAGAGCCTAAAGCTCGGCAAAAATGTATTGATTATTACGGTTCAAGTTGCTATATTTGTGATTTCGATTTTGGCAAAACTTTTGGGCAACTGGGAAAAGGTTTCATTCATGTTCATCATCTAAGACCCCTTTCAGAAATTGCAGAAGAGTATGAAATTGATCCTATAAAAGATTTGCGTCCTGTTTGCCCAAATTGTCACGCTATGATTCATCGTCGTTCACCACCATTTAGTCTTGAAGAAATCCAGATGTTGTTGAAGTCTGCTCGTGGTTCTACTATCTAATATGTTTTGTTGACTTATTCTAACCGATAGTTTACAAAAATTAGATCCCCGATTTCTTCAAAAAGCGGGGATCTAATTTTTCTGTTTGACTCCAGATAGCACCTACCAGGAGTCAAATACATTACTTCGCAGCTTGACGCTCTTTTGCCGCCTTAATCACTTCTTCAGCGATGTTATTCGGACAAGGAGCATAGTGCGAGAAGGACATGGAAAACTGACCGCGGCCAGATGTCATAGTACGCAAATCGCTAATGTAACCAAACATTTCGCTCAACGGCACATCGGCCTTGATCCGTGCTCCTGTTTGGCTTGTTTCCTGAGATTTCATCATCCCCCGGCGGCGGTTGAGGTCGCCGATCACGTCGCCCATGTAATCATCTGGAGTGAATACATCGACATTCATAATCGGTTCGAGCAACTGAGGCGCGGCTTTAGGCAGAGACTGCCGATAGGCCGCTTTGGCAGCAATTTCAAAGGCCATTGCTGAGGAGTCAACGGGGTGGAAACCGCCTTCTAGAAGCGTGAATTTCAAGTCTAGGCAGGGGAATCCGGCCAAGACGCCTTTGTCGATGCAGCTTTCAAAGCCTTTTTCGACCGCTGGCCAATATTCTCTCGGTACGCTACCACCAGTCACTTTGGACTCAAACTGGAAGCCGCTTCCAGGCTCACCAGGCTCGATCACATAGCCGATTTTGGCAAATTGACCGGAACCACCTGATTGCTTTTTGTGGGTGTATTCGTCTTCGAGGCGCTTGGTAATCGACTCGCGGTAAGCCACTTGTGGTTCGCCGACTTCTACTTCGATGCCGTGGGTGCGCTTGAGAATGTCTACTTTGATGTCGAGGTGTAACTCGCCCATCCCCTTAAGAATCATTTCGCCGCTTTCTAGATCCGTCACCATGTGGAAGGATGGGTCTTCTTGCACCATTTTGGTGAGGGCTGCTCCCATTTTTTCTTCGCCGCCTTTTTGTTTCGGTTTGACCGAAATCGAAATAACGGGATCTGGGAATACCATCGGCTCTAGGGTGGCGGGATTTTTGGGGTCGCAGATGGTGTGTCCGGTGCGGACGTTTTTCATACCGACGATCGCCACAATGTCCCCTGCTTGCGCGGATTCAATTTCTTCGCGAGAGTTGGCGTGCATTTCCACCAAACGGCTGATGCGCTCGGTTTTGCCTGTGGCGGTGTTGAGTACGGTGTCGCCCTTGGACAGAGTACCGGAGTACAAGCGTGTGAAGGTTAGAGCACCGTAGCGATCGTCCATGATCTTAAACGCCAGTGCCCGCAATGGTCTGTTGGGATCGACGATCGCAAACTCGCCGGTTTCCTCGCCATCGAGATCGACTTCTGGCTGCGGTGTGACTTCCATCGGGTTTGGCAGGTAGTCAACTACGGCATCTAGAACCAACTGCACGCCTTTGTTTTTAAACGATGAGCCGCAGTAGGTGGGGAAAAATGCCCGATCGCGAGTACCTTTGCGAATGCAGCGCTTGAGGTCGTCGATGCTCGGCTCGTTGCCTTCGAGATATTGTTCCATCAGAGTGTCGTCTTGCTCGACGGCCAGTTCGATCAACTGTTCGCGCCAAGTTTCGACATCATCGACCATATCGGCGGGGACATCTTTAATTTGATAGTTCATCGGATCGCCGGAATCATCCCAGATCCAGGCTTTGCGGGTCAGCAAATCGACTACGCCGCAAAACTTTTCTTCTATACCGATCGGCAATACCATCACCATCGGTTTAGCTCCGAGGATTTTATCAACTTGCTTGACAACGCGGTAAAAATCTGCACCGGTGCGATCGAGCTTATTGATGTAGATGACGCGAGCGACTTTGGAATCGTTAGCGTAGCGCCAGTTGGTTTCAGATTGCGGTTCAACTCCACCCGAACCGCAGAACACACCAATGCCACCATCGAGAACCTTCAAAGAACGGTAAACCTCGATCGTAAAATCGACGTGTCCCGGAGTATCAATGATGTTGAGCTGATGCTCGTTCCAGAAGCAGGTGGTAGCAGCGGATTGAATCGTAATACCGCGCTCTTGCTCCTGTTCCATGAAGTCAGTAGTCGCCGCGCCTTCGTGAACTTCACCAATTTTGTGGATTTTGCCTGTCAGTTTCAGGATTCTTTCTGTTGTGGTGGTCTTGCCAGCATCTACGTGGGCGAAGATGCCAATATTTCGATAACGAGTGAGATCTTTCATAATTACTGTTGAGATTAAATTCGACGAACCGTCGGCGACCACCTGCAAGCGTAACCAGCGAGGAATCAATGTTGCCTTAGGCGCCAGTACAGGCTAGATTTCCTTTCCCCTGTTTCTGGCAGAACTATCTTAATTTTGACACTTTCCCGTCATTCCTGCGAAGGATTTTTGGTTTAATCAGTACGGGAATCCTTACAATTCATAAAAATACCCTAGACCAAGGGAAAAATTTTCTGTGAAAGTTAGGTTGGGTTCAGAAAGTAGGTTGGGTTGAGGCAGGCGTACCCAACAAATTCGTGTTTTTGACGCTTCGCTCAACTTGATATTTTGCACCATTGTCAGCAAAACGGTATAAAGCGGGTTTTCCTGACAAAAACCCTAATATTTTACGTGACTTTGTGGCAAGAAACCCGCTTTCTGACATTAAATAGGTAGGTGCAAATAAATCAGCCTATGGGGAGAGGGTGCGTGAGTGCAGCAATAAACTGCCGGCTTTGATAGATATTCGCTTAACCCGACCATACAAAATATTATTAAAAACACCGTTGCTGCGTCCAGAAATATCTAAGTCAAAATCGACCCACTCATCATCCGCTGATATCTCCGCTCCAATTCATCCCGCACCACCGGCCACTGATTTAAACTTTCATCATTCTCAATTACCATTTGAGCCGCCGCCCTCGCCAACTCCAAAACCTCTTGATCCTCCACCAAACTCGCCAAAGCAAAATCAGGCAAACCCGACTGCCTAGTTCCCAAAACTTGGCCGGGTCCGCGCAATCTCATGTCCATTTCCGCAATAAAAAAGCCATCTTGAGATTGTTCTAAAACCTTCATTCTCTGCATGGCTTCCGCCGTTTTGGAACCGGGCATTAACAAACAATAAGAACGGTTGCTGCCCCGACCAACTCTACCCCGCAACTGGTGCAGTTGCGACAGTCCAAAACGCTCAGAATTTTCAATTAGCATTACCGTGGCATTCGGCACGTCTACTCCCACTTCGACGACAGTAGTAGATACTAAAATATCAGTTTCTTTGTCTCGAAACTTAGAAATTGCTTCATCTTTGTCAGCACTGCTCATTCTACCGTGCAGCAAACCCACCTTAAACTCAGGAAATACACTTTTTTCAAGTTTTTCTTTTTCCTCAATTGCCGATCGCACATCCAACTTTTCCGACTCCTCCACCAGCGGCAGCACCACATAAACTTGACGCCCGCTCGCCACTTCCCGCCGAATCAAATCGTAAGCTTGAATGCGTTCTTTGGCCGACAGTACAGTGGTTTGAATCGCCTGCCTGCCGGGGGGAAGTTCATCAATTTGACTTACATCTAAATCCCCGTGCAGCGTCAGCGCCAGCGTCCGGGGAATGGGAGTTGCCGTCATCGTCAAAACGTGGGGAGCTTCGCCTTTTTGCTGCAATTTAGCGCGCTGGTGCACACCGAATCTGTGCTGTTCGTCAATTACCGCCAAACCCAATTTATGGAAATTTACCGTATCTTGAATCAGCGCGTGAGTTCCCACTAAAACAGGCAATTCTCCGGTTTCTAACTGGTTGTGAATTTCGCGGCGCTTGGCTATTTTTGTCGAACCTGTTAACAGTTCAACAGACAAGTGCATTAAGTTAAACCAACCTACCAATTTGCGGTAATGCTGTTCTGCTAAAACTTCTGTCGGTGCCATTAAAGCTGCTTGATAGCCGGATTGAATTGCTGCTAGCATTGCCACTACGGCGACTACGGTTTTGCCGGCGCCGACATCGCCTTGCACTAATCTGTTCATCGGTTGCGACGAAGCTAAATCGTTGAGGATGTCGTTAATTACTCTTTCCTGAGCATTAGTCAACGCAAAAGGCAATATTTCATAAAAATGTTCGATCAATTTACCGCTAGGAATGATGACTGCACTCGCTTGAGCTTTTCTTTGGGTTTGGCGGCGCTTTAAAAGTCCTAATTGCAGGTAGAAAAATTCGTCAAAAACTAAGCGGCGGCGGGCGGCGGCCAAACAATCTCGATCGAGCGGAAAGTGAATATTAGTCACGGCATCGGCTAAACCCATTAAACCGTAACGCTCGCGCAAATCTTCCGGTAACGATTCTGGCAACATTTTTGCCGCCGGCATTGCAGCCAAAATCGATCGCCTCACCGAACCAGCATCCACTCCCTCCGTCAGCGGATAAACTGGTATCAGGCGGCCGACTTTCATTGATTCGATCGCACCGCCGGAGTCGTCTAATACTTCTAATTCAGGATTTTCTAAAGTAATTCCATATTTACCTTGCTTCACCAACCCGGAAGCTGCCAGCACCGCACCTGTACAATACTCGCGCTTTTTAAATTCTTGCCAGCCGCGATTACTGTAGCGAGGGCCTGCAAAAAAACGACTAATTTTTATCTCTCCGGTGCGGTCTTTTAAAATTACTTCTAATATGGTTAACTTCTTATTCTTCGGGCTAGAAAAGCAATTACAGCGCTTTACTTCGGCAATTAAGGTGACAGTTTCCCCGGCTATTAGCTCGCGAATTTGTACTTGCTTTGCATAGTCGATGTGGTTGCGGGGATAGTAGTAAAGCAAGTCATATACAGTGTATAAACCCAGTTTTAGCAAGCGGTTGCCGTTGGCGGGGCCGATGCCGGTGACGCGGGTTAACTGTTGGTCGAGAGTCAGGCTGGGCGGTGGGGGGGCTGTACTCAGGGGTACTGTTCGGGGAACGGAAAGTGTTGGGGCGGTTGGTTCAGAAGCGTTAGCGTTTGCGGGTCTGACTTGTGCTACTTGTTCTTGCTGGTGGCGACTTTCTTGTTCCCAAACTTGCTCCATTTGCCTCAAAAAACTGACCGTAATGGCGATCGAATGTTGGCGCTGTTCGAGATCTTTCTGAGGATAGATGTCAAATTCAGTGGCTAGTTGTCTGGCTCGATCGCGCGCCGAAGCAGCCACAGAACCTGCCAACTGTCTCAAACTCAGGCCCAGAAACTCGCTGAAGCGGTATTGACTGCCTTGGATGTCGT
Organism: Microcoleus sp. S36b_A4; assembly: GCF_036700645.1. Classification (NCBI taxonomy): domain Bacteria; kingdom Bacillati; phylum Cyanobacteriota; class Cyanophyceae; order Oscillatoriales; family Microcoleaceae; genus Microcoleus; species Microcoleus sp. S36b_A4. The sequence continues at coordinate 21,505 of NZ_JAUBPI010000062.1, forward strand.
TAAATCCGCGATCGGCTTCTACTGAAAGAGCTTTTTGCAATCGCTGCCATTCGGGTTGATTATTAGTCATCAGTCATTAGTTATTAGTCATTAGTCATTGGTCATTGGTCATTAGTCATTAGTCGTTAGTCATTAGTCGTTAGTCATTAGTTATTAATCATAGCTCAAGAATTCCCGACAACTGACAACTGTCAACTGACAACTGACAACTGACAACTGACAACTGACAATTATCAACTGACAACTGACAACTGCCAACTGACAACTGACAACTGCCAACTGACAACTGACAACTGACAACTGACTAATCTTCAAACCAACTCGATCGCCAAGCCGACTCAGCCTCCACCACAGCGAGTTCCCGCTGCTTTTTCTGGTAATCGCGGCCCAGCGAGTTCAATTTTACAGACAGGTTACGAATTTGCTGGCGCCAAGCCGAGGTTCCCGCATCGGCAAACTCTATTTCCGATAGCCGCAGTTTAATCGCTGTAATGTGCAGGGCCCTACTACCAAAGGTTGCAGCCAATTTTCGCGATGCTGATGAGGCATCGGTTTCAATGATTAAGTTTAATAAGTTCGGCGGCCCGGCAACACTATCGCCGGAGGATTCAGCAGCAGAAGCAGCTTCGAGAACTGGTTCTGGTAATTGACTCGGCAAGATTCCCGACTCTTGCAGCAAGCGGTTGGTGTCGCGAGAAAGCAGCTTGAGTATATGGGCGATCGACTTTTCAATACTATTTTGCCAGCGTGCCAAACTTTCAGGGGAATTGGCGTTTGGCAATTGATAATTTGCCAATGAAAATAGATAGTTAATGGCCGAAACTTGGTTTTTTTCCTTTTCGTCTTCTTCCTTGTCGTCTGCTTTGTCTTCCTCTTCTTCTTCTTCTTCCTCTTCCTCTTCATCGAAGTCGTCTTCTTCTTCCTCTTCTTCTTCCTCTTCTTCTTCTTCTTCTTCTTCTTCTTCTTCTTCTTCTTCCTCTTCCTCTATTTCTTCATCTGCTTGTGATTCAGTCACCAGCGATCGCAATTTGTCCTCCGACGCCGCAGCCAAAGCCCTTACAGACTGCTGCATTTTTTGTCTCGCCTCGAAGGACAACTTGAGAAACGACTCCGGTACTGCTTGAGTGCAAAGGTGATAGCAAGCCAAAATTAACTGCTGCCGCACCGCTTGTCCCAACGCAGTTAAATAACCTTCGTAGGTACTGCTAAACTCCAACTTCAAGGCTGCTAAAGCCTCTTCGAGTCCTGCCAAATCTTGCTCTATTCTCTCTCTTGGTCGCACCATATCTCTCGTATAAAATTAAAATAGGAGTTACGCAAGTTTTCCATTTTTACGATATCTGTAGTAGTAAGGTTTGCAGTGCCCACACTACAAATATAGTCTGTCCATAAGTCCTATAAAAATTAAAAATTAAAAATGCAAAAAATTGATTTTTCACATTTTTAATTTTTAATTCTCAATCTTAATTGGGATTATTGAACACCCATTTGGGCTGCCACTTCATCGGCAAAGTTAGCTTCTACCTTTTCAATGCCTTCGCCCAAGACAAAACGCACGAATCGGCGCACTTGGACATTCTCTCCAATTTGGGCGATCGTTTGTTTCACCAACTCTTCCACCGAGATATTCTGATCTTTAATAAAAGGCTGATCCATCAAAGATAACTCTTTCATGCGCTTCTCAATCCGCCCTAGAACAATCTTTTCTTTGATGTTTTCCGGCTTATTGCCCAAGTCATCTTTGCCCATTTCAATTGCCTTTTCTCTTTCGACAACTTCGGCGGGGATATCTTCAACTTTCACGTATTCCACATTTGGGCAAGCTGCAATTTGCATCGCAATATCCCGCACCAACTTTTGGAATTCTTCGCGGCGTGCCACAAAATCTGTTTCGCAGTTAACTTCCACCAGCACTCCCACGCGGCCGCCCGTGTGAATGTAGCTACCTACAAGTCCTTCTGAGGCAACTCGTCCACCTTTTTTACCTGCCGAAGCCAGACCTTTTTTCCGCAGCCACTCGATGGATATTTCCATATTGCCTTCGTTTTCAACGAGGGCTTTTTTGCAGTCCATCATGCCCGCGCCAGTTTTTTCGCGCAGTTCTTTAACAAGTTTTGCAGATATGTCCGCCATCTTCTTTAAGTTCCCAATCAAAATTAGTTATTAGTCATTAGTCATCAGTCATTAGTCATCAGTCATTAGTCACTAATTTTAATGTTAATGATTAGACCAAAGTGAAGAAATACCCAGTGGATATTAGTACCGACTTTGTAGGTGTAGCGCCAGAATTAATTCTGGCCCTCACACAATGAATGCTTTTGCCAGATATCTACTAATGACTTAGACTCGTGCTAAGCAGTCGCCCATTTAAATTGTATATTCAGGGCGGCCGGGACGCCCACCCCACAAGACTTTAATCTTTTTTGACATACAATTTAAATGCAGACCAGCTTATGTACAATTAAAAATTAAAAATATCCAACTAAAAATAATAATAATAATTATTTTTAATTTTCAATCTTTAATTTTTAATTTCCTGGTGTCAGATTCCGAGGGCAATACTAGCTCTCGGTTTCTTCGCCCTCGGCTTCAGCGGCGTCGTCGGGATCTACATAATCGGGGTCATCCAATTCTTCGATTTCGACATCATATTCAGCGCCTTCGTAGCCACCTTCGTAGTCGTAGTCTTCCTCAGAGTCGCCGCCCTGCTGACCGTGACGACCTTCGTAGATGGCATCAGCCAACTTGCCGACAATCAGCTTGATCGATCGAATAGCATCGTCATTCGCCGGAATCGCAATGTCAACCAAATCCGGGTCGCAGTTGGTATCCAACAGAGAGACGATCGGAATTCCCAACTTTTGGCATTCCAACACCGCATTATACTCGCGGCGTTGGTCTACCAGCACCACTCCGTCGGGAATCTTCCGCATAGATTTAATCCCGCCCAGGTATTTCTGGAGTTTTGCCATTTCTCGGCGCAGTACCGAAGCTTCTTTTTTCGGCAGCAAATCGAGGGCGCCTATTTCCTCGCGGCGCTCCAAATCCTTGAGGCGCTCCACGCGGGACTTAATCGTCGTCCAGTTGGTGAGCATTCCCCCCAGCCAGCGCTGGTTGACGTAATAAGCACCGCAGCGTTGAGCTTCTTGGGCTACAATCCCGGCAGCTTGGCGCTTCGTACCCACGAACAAAAACTTTTTGCCTTTTTCTGAGGCAACTCTCATGTACTCGTAGGCGTCTTCCATAAGCTGAGCGGTTTGCACGAGGTCGATGATGTGAACCCCGTTGCGCTCTGTAAAAATGTATGGAGACATTTTCGGGTTCCACCGACGGGTTTGGTGTCCGAAGTGAACCCCTGACTCTAACATTTGAGCCAAACTGACTACTGGCATTGTATTTTTAACTCCTAATTCGGGTTAATCCTCCACCCGGTCGTATTTCTGAAGGTTTGCGCCCTAGAAACACCCGAAAACCCGGATGTGCGAATTTAAACAACTTTTCTAGTTTATCACAGCGCGCGCTACTTTTTCTGACAGTCTCATATCCGTAGGGTTGGCTTGGCACCCGGAGGTGAGATTTAGGGCGCGGGTTGGGTGCGGGGTACGCACGCTGCGGTTAAAGTTACTTGCAAGGGCTTCTTAAAAACAAAAAATCCAGGTACTAAGGTTGCCAAAGCCTTTGTTCGCTTGTGAGACAATGACGTTGTTGGTGCGCCTCTTGTGCGTTCTACCTTCGATCGAGCTGGTATCCATTTTTTTCGATCGCCAATTCAGTCAGCTTTAGTACCCTGCCCTCTCGATCCGCAAAAATCCCAAAGCTAAAAACGTCATGCCCATACCCATTCTCGTTCTGCTTGAAGTTCTAATTGTCATCGCACTTTCGAGACTTGTAGGTTTAGGATTTCGAGCGATAAAACAACCTCAAGTCATTGGAGAAATTGTAGCAGGAATTATGCTTGGGCCTTCTCTGTTTGGCTTAGTTGCACCAGATTTAGCAACAGCACTTTTTCCAGCCGAAGCCGTTCCCTTCCTCAACGTGCTATCTGAGGTGGGGCTAATATTTTTCATGTTTTTGATTGGTTTGGAACTGAATCCCAAGTATCTCAAAAGCAATTTAGATATAGCGATTTTAACTTCCCACGTCAGCATTCTAGTGCCGTTTTCACTGGGAAGCTTGCTCGCATTGCTGCTGTATCCCATCGTTTCAAATAATAGTGTTTCGTTTACAGCCTTTGCCCTATTTTTGGGCGCTGCCATGTCAATTACTGCCTTTCCGGTGCTGGCAAGAATTATTACAGAACACAACTTGCAGAATACAAAATTGGGGACACTGGCCCTAACTTGCGCTGCGGTAGATGACGTAACGGCGTGGTGTTTGTTAGCGGTGGCGATCGCAGTTACTCGTACTAATTCGATGATCGGTGCTTTGCCGACAATTATTGAGTCTTTAATTTACATCGGTTTCATGCTGACTGTAGTCCGCTGGTTCTTGCAGCGGCTTTCCAAACACTACAACCGCACTGGCAGATTAACACAGTTAGTGCTCTCCGGCATTTACATGGGAGTTTTAGCTTCTGCCTTAATTACTGAATTGATCGGCATTCATTTAATTTTCGGTGCATTTTTGCTGGGTGCTGCCATGCCGAAAAATGCGGGATTAACCAGAGAATTAGCTGAAAAAACCGAAGACTTTGTACTCATATTTCTGCTGCCCATATTTTTTGCTTATAGCGGATTGCGGACTCAAATCGGCTTGCTTAACAGCCCCGAATTGTGGCTGCTGTGCGCCGCAGTTTTGGGAGTGGCAATTATCGGCAAGTACGTTGGCACTTACGTTGCTGCTAGAGTTTGTGGCATCAGCAACCGCGAAGCTTCAGCCCTGGGATGGCTGATGAATACTCGCGGTTTGACTGAACTAATTGTGCTGAATATCGGTCTTTCATTGGGCGTAGTTTCGCCCCTGCTATTTACGATGTTAGTCATCATGGCTTTAGTGACAACTTTTATGACTTCGCCACTGTTGGAGTGGACTTATCCAAAACGGTTAATTAGGTTAGATATTTCCGAAGTAAACTCTGAGGATTCAGAATTAGAAAATTCACAAATGGCTGACAGCAGCGAAGAAACTGCTAACAAATTGCTGCCCACTTATCGAATTTTAGTACCTGTTGCCAATCCCAGCACGCAGAAAGGTTTACTGCGACTAGCGGTAGCGCTGGCGCAGCCGGCTGCTGGTATGGGTGGTGAGGATTTACAGTCGGCGGCGGTTCATCCTCTGAGTTTGATAGAATTAAATGATGACTATGCCTTTGAAAGTACGCCTGCGGAAGCCGATCGCATTATTCAAGAACGTCGCTCGAAATTATCAGAATTGATTGATAGTTTGGAACTGTCTGAGGCGCGAAAATTTGTACATCCCATCATTCGGGTTACTAATGATGTAGCCAGGGAGACGGCACAAATTGCGGAAATAGATCGCGCGGATTTGATTTTAGTAGGGTGGCACAGACCTACTTTTAGCAGCAACCGTTTGGGAGGACGTGTCGGCCAAATTCTCAGCAACGCTAAGGTGGATGTAGCAATTTTTGTTGACCGAGGCCGGGAAAGGTTGAATAACTTGTTAGTACCTTACGCGGCAAACATTCACGATGATTTGGGTTTAGAATTGGCGCTGAGACTGTTAGTTAATAGTGAGGAACGCCGTTTGACGGTGCTGCGGGTGGCGGTTGACGGGGAAGCTGAAAACGAGCTCAGTTACGATTTTCAGCGAGTGATGGAGCAGTTACCAGTTGAGGTACGATCGCGAATTGAAACTCCGATTGTGGAGGCTGCTGAGCCAATTCAAGCAGTGGTGGCGGCTTCTGCTAATGCTGATTTGACTATTGCAGGTACGAGTCGGGAGTGGGGAATTGAGCGCCAAACTTTGGGACAGTATACTGATGAATTGGCTGTGCAGTGTCATTCTTCGCTGCTGATTGCGCGGTGCTACGTTAAAGTGCGATCGCACTTGGCATCGGTACTTCCTCAAAGGTAGTCAGTTGACTGTTGACTGTTGACTGTTGGTTATTTGTGAGTTAATACCAATGCCCGCTGCCCAATTCCCAATTCCCAATTCCCAATTCCCAATTCCCAATTCCCAATTCCCAATTATTAATTACCAAGATTATGAATCATTTAAGCCTCAAATCGCTGGCATTTTATGGGGTTGCGATCGGCTCAGTTGCACTGCTGTTTAAAGTAGTAACTGCTTATGGGGAAACAAATTTAAAGGCGGCCCCGGCAATTGCGGGCAATTATCGCTTCGATCCTCAAAGTTTGCCCGAATGTCTGAAATCTGATGTTTTGGTATTGACAATCGAGCAATCGGGTGTTTATTTGAGCGGTAATTTGCGATCGGGCAGCAGGGAGGGCAGGGAAAAAACAGCCGAAGAGAAACCTTCTCTATTTGGTAAGTGGGAAACTCAAGGATTGAACTTGTCGGGTGCGGTTCCTAATTTAGCTGGTTGCAGCGACTCCACAGCAACCGGTCAAAACAGTTCTGTTAAAATGCGCGGAATTGTGGAGCAAGAAACCCTCAAGGGAAAAATTAGTCTAACTGATAAGGCGGCGGCTACTGATTTTACGGCTCAAAGAGAAGCGGCGGTGCAACCCCAAAAGCCTGAACATTGATTGATTCTAATAGAAAATTAAGAAAGGGGAAATGGGTAATTCTTTGTCGCTTTCTGACCGAAAGCATCCAGGATACAAGCCGCCGGATTCATCCGTCCAGAAATAAAAAACCTGTATCCGATGAAACTTGCCCCCCGAATTTATCCGTGCGGTCAATGCTTCAATCTAAAATCTAAAATCTAAAATCTAAAATCGATTGACTCTTCCCTTCACCCTTGGCGAAGCAAGGAATCACAAAGCGGCGGCGGGGGTGGGGGAGTGGGCGATCGAACTCCGGCCGCCGGAGCTCGCCTGTGACGGTCGGTTGCTGCTAAATTAGAAAATATACGTAAAAGTAAATGATAAAAATAAAGTATCCCAGAGAAGTTCTTGGTTGAGAATTTGTCTTGCTCAAGACCCCCCGTGCCCGTATAGTTTGTTTGGAATGGATGTTGCCGTGATATTAATGCCGTCAGAAACTTCGCTTACCCAGTCAAACCCGTTAATTTTAGACAGTTTGCCAGACTTGTCGCCCTCCGATGGGGGATGTCCCCGCCGAGCCAGATTGCAAATTGACTTGATGTTGCTGGCGATCGAAGCCTTGTATCTCGGAGGTGCGGAAGAAATGCTGGCTGTGTCAAAGGACCTGGAATTGGAATCAATTATCAAAAATCGGGTTGCCCTTTGGCTGATGCGTAATACTAACCCGCTGAGACGCTACACGCAGCGCCGCTCCCTTACGATGGTGGAGGCAAAAGCGCTGGTGGCGATCGCCTGTAATATGGCGCGTAAGTTAACCGCCACAATTCGGCAGTTGCTGCTAGACTCGCAGCAATTGCGATCTAAAAATATCCCCCTCAACCAGCACTTGCCGCTGGCCGAGTATTTAGAACGCTTTCGAGCTCACTTTCGATCGCGCATGAACCCCAAGCGATCGCTAGTTGCAGCTTACGATTCCGATGACAAGCTCAACGAACTAGCTTTGAACTTGTTGAGCAAACTGCTATTTTGTACAGGCACAGCCGGAATGCAGCGCTTCTGGGTTAGCCTGTTTGATGGAGAAGTTGAATAAAAAATGACTATTAGGCGTCAGTACAGTCTGCCAAATTGCACCCTGGTTCTAGAAGGGTTGAGCGATGGATCGGCAGCCAGCCAGTTAGATATACGGCCGGTGCTTTCCATATTAATGAGCGCTGAATGCTATGTTACAGGTCTTGGCGAACCCCTAAGCGGGGGACGGGAGTTTTTTGAAAGCTTGGTGAGGGCCGTCAGCAGCTACGCTCAAGAATTTATGAGCGGAGTGCATTATCCCGATCGCTACGGCCCGAATGTGGGTATGGTGCAGTTACACAGAATTGACGGGAATGTTCATCGGTTGACGGTTCTACCCGCCTCCACAGGCAGCGCCACCCAAATCGATCAAAAAACAGAACTGTCGGCAAAAGTTGATTTGACGACCGTACAGCTATTTGACTTGGTAGAGGCGATCGATCAGTTTTTTGCAGACACGCAGACGCTGCCGGAATTGTCCCTGCAATTAACCCCAATTTCCAGGCGTTATATCAAGTCTGCCGAACCTTTGGCGAAGCGGACTTTACCTGCTGTGGTGGGGGTGTCGAGTTTGGCTTTGGCGGCGATGGCGTTTTTCTTGGTGCCGGTGCCGGAAGTCCAGCGCCAGAGAGATCCGGTGCCGCAGCCCAATCCAGCGGGCCAGAATCAGGGGACGCCGAATCCGGGCGGATCGGGTTCGCCTAATCCCAATCCCACGCCCCCTGCTGACGGTTTGCTGCCTGGGACTCAAACTCCGAATGCTGGATCGAGTTCGACGACTCCGAGCCCCGCGCCGCAGCCGGACGCTTCACCGTTGGCCACACCGCAGTCGAGCACTTCACCGGAAAGCACGCCCAGCCCTGTTGCTGAAGGTTTGGCAAGCCCAGATGTGGCAGCCCTGCCAATTACCGATCCAGGGGAAATTGACCTGTTGAGGGGCAAACTTTCCCAGCAAATTGATGGAGTTGTGAAGGATAAGCCTCCGGTTGATGCGGAGTTGGTTTATCGGGTGAGTGTGGCCCCAGACGGGGCGATTGTCGGTTACAAGCCGGAAAATTCGGCAGCAGTTGATCGATCCGAAACGCCGTTGTCGGAGTTGCTTTACAAACCCATTGGCACAAGGCCCCCTGCGGAACCGCTGGCTGATTTCCGGGTAGTTTTGGCACCAGACGGCAAAGTTCAAGTCACTCCTTGGTAATAGTTGATTGTTGACTGTTAACGGTTAAGTGTTGACTGTTAACGGTTGACTGTTGACTGATACCAAATCCCGATTAAATTCTCCCTCAATCTCTTAGTCTGCGGAGGCAGACTTGGTTTTTATAGTAGCGATTTCAATCGCCGAATCATCTACAACAAATCGATTGCTGATTCAAAGCCTTGTCGGTGCGATCGGCTCAATATCTGGGTCAAATCCTCCGACTTGATTTGTGCGAATTATCCACAAAAATGCTCCTTGTTTTAATAAAACTTTGGCGATTTCATCTTGGGTGCGCCTCGGCAACATTGTTCGGTAACTAATAGCAGCTTTTATCAGGGTTGCTATACCAGCAAAAAAGGTTTTTTTCAGTTCAGAATCAATCCCCGCTAATCTCGAATTTTTTCGCCAATCTGGACGAACAATACCGAGGGGCATTAATACTGTTTCTAAACTTTCTCCTAATGCTACTAACTGGTGAAATCTTTGGGTTTGTGCGTCCGTCGGATGTGTTTTCAACCAGTCTTGAATCTGAGGATTTGACTCTATTTCGGAAGTGATTTTTTTAATTGTCGCGTAAATTGCCTGACTTGAATCTTGGACGCAAGAAGTTGCTGGGGTGACTAAACTTGCACCGGTGCCGTCTCCGCTGCGGTAGCGGGCCATCATGATATCTAGTTGCTGGTTTAATTCGGTTAAAGGCGACAAGGTTATCCCGTCAAAATCGTAGTCGCAACACACGCAGTCTAATTTACAGATGATATCGCAAACCGGGCGATCGCCCAACCAGCCGCGCTGCAAGTCTCCCATGTAGCTTTGCCATTTGCTGGAACCTGCGACAATTCCGTCGGGATTGTGGGCGTAAACTTGTTTGTATTCTATGTCAAAACGCAGTTCGCTGGTAAAGCGATCGCGCACTACTTTTGCTACTCCGAAAGCAAAATGTCCGGTGACAATTCCCAGCGGTGGCTGTTCGCCTTTTTTCCCGCCGATACCCCCGAAACTGTGAATCACTATCCCGATATCTCCTTCTTGCCAAGGAGAGATGGAAGCGTTTTCTGTAGCATCATTCGGGGTTAACAATACTCTTCTTGCTTGCCCTTTTTGGGCTGGTGTATTTTCCCAATTTTTACTGTTTAAATAAGCTAGAGATTTTTTCAGCCCTAAATGTGTTTCATCTGGTGTTAATTGGGCAATTTTGCGGGGTTCGATTGCCTGCACTACAAATATACTGTCTTCGTCTCTTTCGCCGTAAATGTACCAGCCGTCTGGATTTAAGGGGGATTGTTCGATCAGGTGATTGGTAAACCTCGCTACGCCATTTTTGTCTGGCTGTACTTGTGGAATCCGAATAATTTCGGCGGCGCCGTCAAATTGTTGAGATGTTTTGTTGAAATGCCGGACAATAAATTTGTCGCTGTCGGGTTCTTTTCGCTGTAAAATTGATATTAAGGCGCAGAAACGTCCGATAATTTGTACTGGCTCGCGATCGATCGTGAGTTCCTGGCGATCGCTGCTGCTATAATTAATCGCAATCACCGGCCTGCGTAGCATCACAGTCACGCTGTCTTCAAGTCTGCTACCTGCTAGAGTTTCTAAAGGGCCGACATTTCGCCAGCCGTTCAATCTCTCTGGATGGATATTGCCAGATTTTTGACTTTTTTTAGTTTCTTGTGTGAAGTTTATATCTTGACTGACTGCGTGGACAAAAAACTGTACTTCGCGATTTGTACTCCATTTCAAAAATGCTGTTTTTCCAATGAAATTTTTATATTTTTTGGGGGCATTTATTACTTCAAAAAAAACCGTACCGTAAGGCTGGCGCTGTTCGTTTAATGGCAAAATTAACCGCCCGTGCCAAAGGGCTATCGGCTTGTAAAGATAGGCAACTGATGCTGAATTTTCGCAGATTATCTCCGGCTCAAAATCTATTGAAATATCGCTTTTTTCTCCAAAAATAGTAGCAGTTAAATTGCCGTCACTTTCTACAAATCGGGGTTCTAAAAAAACCTTTTCAGGTCGTGAAAAATTAGCGATTAAATGACCAGTATTTTTTGTGGACGAGCGTCTAAAGAGGTGAGATTTCTCGAATTTTGCTTGCAACCAATTTAGGAAAATGCGAATAAAAATAAATGCTGTTAAACCAAACACAACAGCTAAAATAATCAGCCCCAAGGTCAAAATGAATTGGTTGAAAGACTGACCTGATACTAAAAAAAATGTTGGCCAGATCAAAGAAAATGCCGCCATAATATCTAAAAACGAGTTTTAGGTTCGATCCAGTCTGTGCTGGCTTGACTGCCGAAAACTAGGGGTTTGTCCTCGGTGACAGGTACCGTTTGCCCTGTCATATCCACTGCACACAGAGGCCAAGATCGATCGCCCAAATTGCCGGCGCGGAACAGAACTTTTCCGGGACAAACTTGACTCCAACCCAACAATACAGCATGAGTGTAAAGACTGCGAGCGGGAGCAACGGTATAAGTATAATTATCATTTTTGTCCCAAATGACACCGTAGTCGGACATATCGGAAGAGTTGAAAAGTGCTTCAAATTCGCGGGCGAGAATGCGGGAACCGTCTTGATTCCAAGAAACAGGCACTAAAATGGCGATCGTCCCGGACATATCTGTATCATCGCTAGCATACATCCCACTTTCGGCTAGTGGCGAAGCAGCCGCCACTGTTTGCAGTTCCCCGGTTTTGAGATTTTCCACAAACATGACGCTGCTAACCCGACACCGGGAGAATTCCGGCTGTACTTGCAACTCAATTCGACTGTAAGCTGCGTATTGGCCGTTAGTTGATACTAGGGATGGACTGCGATAATAGCGGAGGCCTGTGCCGGCAGTGGAGCTCACTTTAGCATGAGTGGCACTAATCCATTCCCAAGGAACGGGATAAGGGCTATTTAAAGGGTCAGTCATCGGTTTTTTTTCCAAAAGTTTTACTGAATTATCCAACAGATTCAGGCTTGCAGGCAACGGATTAGACACCCGGTTTCTGCCTCGATGCTTCGCCACCAAACCCCAGATTTATAGAAACCGGGTTGATTTTTTAGATTTTAGATTGGAGGATAAATCTCAAATCTCAAATCTCAAATTTCAAATCGGATAGGTAAGATAGTATCGAAATTAATCTGGTATGTACACTGAGAGGGATGAAATATGACGCGATCTTTTAACCAAAAACCTTCAATCCCCCCCACTCGCGTCTCCAAGTCGCCGGGAAAAGGTTTGCTTGTACTGTCGCTGATTTTTCGACTGCTGCTGCTGGGGGTGGGCAGCGGTTTTGCGTGGGTTTTGGGGATGGCGATCGCTCAAATTTATCCGTCAGGCGCGACGGAAATGCCGGTGGCAGAGAGATTGCTGCGTGTAACTCAAAATTTGACCTCCACCCCGAAACACGCCCCAGCAACGCCAATTCCGGCGCTTCCGCCACCAACCGCTACACCAACTCCCCAGTCAAAAGTTAGTCCTGCCCAGAGAGAGAAATTGCAGTCGGATTTGAGACAGTTGCAGGGCGAACTCAACGCGCTGATTGGTCGGACGGCGGCTTTGGAGAGTCAGTTGGGCAGCAGCCGCCCGACGGAAACTTTGGAAAAGCGTTTGCAGTTGATGTCGCGGGAATTGGCGGCGCCGGAAACGGCGGCAAGTCTTGCCCCTGCTTTACCGGCGATCGGCAGCAGCCCCAGTCTGAACCCTGAAACGGTTAATACTGCGCCACAGAATGCCAATAATCCGGTGTTTGGGGGGGATGGGCTGATGGTGACTCTGCCCAGCGATGTTTTGTTTGATACTGGCAGCATTTCTTTGCGCGCGGGAACTAATGCGATTTTGGACAATTTGGTGGCGGAGTTGGGCAATCATGAGGGGGCAACTGTGCGGGTTGCGGGCCACACTGACGACGCGGGGGAAGCGGCGGACAATCGCAATGTGTCGTTTGCGCGGGCTCAGGCGGTGGTGCAGTATTTGTCTGGTGTACTCGGTCAGAAGTATCATTGGGTGGCGATCGGCTATGGGGAAAGTCGTCCTTCGGTGGATAATAGTTCTGATACTAATCGGCAGCGCAACCGCCGCATTGAAGTGGCAATTAGTCCTTAGTCAGCGGACTTGTGGATACTAGATTTATTGCATGAATCTTTGATTGATAGTCAACCGCAGATGTCAGGCAGATAAACACGGATAAACGCAGATATTTTCCACAGAGGTGAGCGAATGCTGGCAATTGGAGTCTACTGTGTTGAATTCTCAAGGCGTAAGCTGCTATCACGCTGAAGGTGTCAGAGGTGGCAAGTCAGAATTATTTTTAGCCTGATCTATTGCCTCTCGATGTTCGCTCCTAAGTTTGGGTTTTAAATACAAGTTTTCAATCAAAGCTGCCACTCCCGCAAACCAAGGCGGCACAATTACGGCCCCAATGATTCCTAATACTTGAACGCCTCCCAACACAGACAGCAATTGATATAAAGGATGCACACCAACCGATGAACCAACCAGCAAAGGATCGAGGACGTAAGTTTCTAAATTCTGGATGATTACAAATAATAGTAATACCCACAAAAGTACCCAGCCACCTTTAGCTAATGCTACGATTAATGCTGGTACTGCTCCTAACACTGGGCCGATGAAGGGAATCAAGTTGGTAACACCTGCGATCGCACCCAAGCCTAAAGCAAATTCCGGCATTCCCAAAATGCTCAAACCTGTGGTAATAAATATCCCTAAAATGCCTGAAACTAACACTCGCCCGCGAATATAACTCCCCATTCTTTGACCGATGGGCGCGGCTTGTGCGGCTAATCTTGTGTCCCAAGGTTTAGGAAAAAATTGCACCAAACTTTTGATTAATGTGTCGCTGTCGGCAACCATATAACCTGAAATAAATAATGCTAAAACTAGGCTGAAGAAACCGCCTAGAATGCCTCTTGTTAAACTGTACGATCGCAAAACCAGTTGTTGGCTCGATCGAATCAGCCAATTAGTCAGCGATTGAGTGTCCACCAACTGACCCACCAGGGTTGGGGCATCGTCGGTGAGGCGACTCAATACATTAGTTGCCACAGTTCGCAAACTTTCGACATAAACTGGTAGCTGCCGCAGCAGTAACTCTATTTGTTCGATTACCGTGGGCCCGATTAACACTACCGTCCCGCTAAATCCGCCGATGAGAGTTAAATAAACCATAATCACCGCCAGCCAGCGGGGAACCCGCATCGTTTGGGCCCAATTAACGATCGGGACGATCGAAGCCGCCAGCACAACTGATATCATTAGAATTACTAGCAGGCTCCGCAATTGCCACAGCAACACTAGGAGTAAGGACGATGCTACAATTAGCAGCAAGTTAGGTAAAGAAATGGTAATCCGCTGTTCTGACATGATTAAGTAATCAAGGTTTGTATTGGCGCTTATGTCATCCCGCAGGGCGGGTTTATTTATATTCTCATTTGCCCAATCTATGTCGGGTAAAACCCGTACCTACTCATATTATAATAAAAAGTAACATTGGTTCAAAAAAAAATAAGATGCAACCGCCATATTCAACCCAAGATTTATCCACCCTTTCGCCTATAAAATCACCAACGCTGTTTTACGAATGGCAAAATTATCGCTGTGCTTATGAAATTTATAACCCAACTACTGCGACAGAAGATAGCATCCCTTTGTTATTAATTCATCCGATAGGAGTTGGTTTGTCAAGAATCTTTTGGCATAGATTTTGTGATAGTTGGTACAAAGCAGGCAACACTAATCCGATTTATAATCCCGACCTTTTGGGCTGCGGCGATTGCGAAATGCCGGCTGTGGCTTGCTATCCAGACGATTGGGCCGGACAGTTGCAGTATTTCTTGGAAACAGTAGTCAAAAAACCTGCGATCGTACTCGTGCAAGGTGCTTTACTGTCTGTAGGCTTGGCTTTAGCAAAAATTCAGCAGGAAAGTGGCTCCAATTTCATTCGTGGCTTAGTTCTCGCAGGACCTCCAGCTTGGGCTGTGATGAACAAACATTCGACAGAAAGACAGCAAAGAATTGTCTGGAATTTATTAGGTTCTCCCTTGGGAAATGCTTTTTACCGCTACGCCAGACGCGCTGAGTTTTTGCGTTCTTTTTCTGTGAAACAACTGTTTGGCGATGCGACAAAAGTTGACAGCGAATGGTTGGATTCTTTGCAGGCTGGGGCGGCGAATCCTGACAGCCGGCACGCGGTTTTCTCGTTTTTAGCGGGGTTTTGGCGCCAGGATTATAGCGGTACGATTCAAAAGTTCGATCGCCCCGCACTCATTGTGATGGGAGAAAAAGCCTCAAGCATCAGTCAAGCGGGTAAGGAAGAGAAACCGGATGAAAGATTAGCGCAATATTTGGCTAACTTTTCCAATGCGGAAGGTTTATTAATGCCGGGGCGCAATGTTTTGCCCTATGAATCCACCGCAGAATTTGTCGCGGCTGTTGCCGAATTTGTGGATAAGTTAAAGCGGATATAACTTTTCCACGACTAAGCTAAACTTAAACAAAAGTGTACTCAACTCGGTCTTGTCATGAGCTATCGCAACATCATTACGATCGAACCAGGTAAACGCGGTGGAAAGCCTTGCATCAGGCGAATGCGAATTAGCGTGTATGATGTGTTGGGTTGGCTAGCAGCGGGAATGTCTCACGCTGAGATTCTAGACGATTTTCCTGAGTTGACGGAGGAAGACATTAGAGCGTGTTTAGAATTCGCCGCTGACCGAGAACGCTGTCTGATTGCTGTTGTAGGTGGCACTTGAAACTGCTGTTTATGAAACTTCTGTTTGACCAAAACTTAAGCCGGAAACTGGTAGCTCGACTTGCAGATATTTTCCCTGACTCTAGTCATGTTCAGTTCCACAATCTGACGGAAATAGACGATAGCGAGATTTGGGAGTTTGCAAAGGCTCAAGGCTTTTGTATTGTAACGCAGGACGCGGACTTTGCTGAACGAAGCCGTCTTTACGGAGCACCTCCGAAAGTGATTTGGCTGCGATGCGGTAATGCACCGACCAGTAACGTGGAAGCAATTTTTCGGTCTGGAGTTGAAACAATTCAAGAATTTATTGGCAACATCGCATTAGATTGTCTTGAACTTTACTAATGGGAGTTTTTAACCGCAGATATTAGTAGATGAACACAGATGAACGCGGATGGAATTTCATCTGCGATCATCTGCGGTTAAAAAACTCTAAATTTCAACTCCGGTGCCAGATGGTTGTACCATCTTTTTGATCGATCAGAGTAATTCCCTTATCCTTAAGTTCGTTCCGAATTCTATCGCCCTCAGCAAAATCCCTCGCTTTCCGGGCATCTTTCCGCTGCTGAATCATCGCCTCAATCTCCGCATCACTCAAACCGTCAACAGCATCATTGCTATCACTTTCCGGCTGAACTTCTAAACCCAAAACCCCCGCCAAACTCACCAAAGTTACCCATTTTTGCTGCAACAAATCCGGTGAGGTTTCTGTTTTTCCCTGATGCACTAAAACATTGCCTTCTTTGGCCAATTCCTTAGCCAATTCAAACAAAACCGTCACAGCGCCGGGAGTATTGAAATCATTGTCCATCGCTGATTGGAATTCCTCCACAGCTTTGCTATACTGTCTAGTTTTCTCAACGTCCCAACTCAGTTGAGAACCGTATCGAAGGCCAAACAGCAAACCTTCATTGATGGTATTCCAGCCATTTCGAGCGCTAGCGATCGCCTCTTCGGTAAAATCAATTTGACTGCGGTACTGCGCCATCAACGCAAACAGCCTCACCGCCATCGGTTCCACCGCTTTTGACTTCTCGCTTCCTTCCTTCTTACTCCCCCCTTTACCAAGGGCGGGCTGGGGGGGGTTAGATTCCCAATCACCCGACCAATTCCCATCCAACAAATCGCGAATTGTAATAAAATTGTGCAAAGATTTCGACATCTTTTTGCCATTGACAGTCACAAAAGCATTGTGCATCCAATAATTAGCAAGTGACTTGCCCGTCGCGGCTTCAGATTGAGCAATTTCGTTTTCGTGGTGCGGAAAAGTTAAATCGGAACCGCCGCAGTGAATGTCAATAGTTTCGCCCAAGCAATCGCGCACCATAGCCGAACATTCGATGTGCCATCCGGGGCGACCTTTTCCCCAAGATGAATCCCAAGCCGGTTCACCTGGTTTAGCGCTTTTCCACAAGGCAAAATCAGAGGAATCTTGCTTTTTTTGAGCTTCTATTTCTGCGGTTTCCAATCTACCGCTAGCCCCGGCTTGCATTTCTTCCAACTTGCGGCCGGAAAGTTTTCCGTAATCGGGAAATTGCCTCACCTTGTAGTAAACGTCGCCGCCGGAAGCATAGGCATAACCTTTATTTTCTAATTCGTGAATCAGCCGTTTAATGCCGTCGATTGTATGGGTGGCGCGGGGATATTCATCAGCCTTGAGAATATTCAGCTTGGCCATATCTACGAAATAGGCCTCGATGAAGCGTTCCGCCACGGCTTCCATTGTGGAATTGGTTTCGCGGGCGCGGTTGAGAATTTTGTCGTCAATATCTGTAAAATTCTGCACGTAGCGCACATCGTATCCCCGCCACATCAGATAACGCCGCACCATGTCCCAAACAATGTAAGCGCGCGCATGGCCGACGTGGCAGTAATCGTATACCGTAACGCCGCAGCAGTACATCCGCACCTTTGGGGGTTCGAGGGGTTCAAAAGGTGATTCGCGACGGGTCAAGCTGTTGTAAAGCGTTAGGGGCATGGGATTTGAGATTTGGGATTGATGTACTGCTCTAATTTATTATATTGCGGTTGGTGAATCTTTCGGTGTTACTACCAAACATCTGTTA
This sequence comes from Microcoleus sp. S36b_A4, assembly GCF_036700645.1. Classification (NCBI taxonomy): domain Bacteria; kingdom Bacillati; phylum Cyanobacteriota; class Cyanophyceae; order Oscillatoriales; family Microcoleaceae; genus Microcoleus; species Microcoleus sp. S36b_A4. Next base: position 39,231 of record NZ_JAUBPI010000062.1, read on the forward strand.
AATCTAAGACAAATCCCGGTAACACATCTTCCCCTGACAAAGTGTTGGGATTATCTAATAGACCTCTTGCGAAAGTCTCAGACGAGCGCTAGTTTGTCTTCAAAAAAAGTTCATAATTATAAATACCAGCGA